>JBKJTX010000303.1:0-12546 GCA_046590315.1 Ramlibacter sp.
GGATTTCCTGGGCTTGCGTGTCCGACAGGCGGTAGAGGCCGTCGTTGCCCATGCCGTAGGCGCGCTCCAAGCCATCCGGGCGGTAGTCGTCCGCGTTGATCGTGCCGCCATCGGCCCGGCTGCGGGTCAGCATTTCGCGCACCAGCTTGCTGTCCCATGAGCGTGTCATCAGCTCGGCCTTGGCCACCGGCGGGGTCGGCGACTCGCGGATGATGCGAATGAACTCGTCGATGTTGGCCAGCGCCACGGCCAAGCCTTCCAGCACGTGGCCGCGTTCGCGAGCCTTGCGCAGATTGAACACCGTCCTGCGGGTCACGACTTCGCGGCGGTGCTCCAGGAAGACCTGGATCAGGACCTTCAGGCTGCAAAGACGCGGCTGGCCGTCGATCAGCGCCACCATGTTGATGCCGAAGGTGTCCTGCAGCTGCGTCTGCTTATATAAGTTGTTCAGGACGACTTCCGGGACTTCCCCGCGCTTGAGCTCGATGACCAGGCGCATGCCCGACTTGTCGCTCTCGTCCTGAATGTGGCTTATGCCCTCGATCTTCTTCTCGTTGACCAGTTCGGCCATCCGTTCCTGCAAGGTCTTCTTGTTGACCTGGTAGGGCAGTTCGTCGACGATGATCGCTTGGCGCTGGTTGCGGTCGCCACCACCGCTCAGATCTTCGAAGTGGCATTTGGCCCGCATGACCACCTTGCCGCGGCCGGTGCGGTAGCCTTCCTTCACCCCGTTGATGCCGTAGATGATCGCGCCGGTGGGGAAATCGGGGGCCGGAATGATCTCGATCAGTTCTTCGATCGACGCTTCCGGGTTACGCAGCAGGTGCAGGCAAGCATCGACGACCTCATTGAGGTTGTGCGGCGGGATGTTCGTCGCCATGCCCACCGCGATACCGCCGGAGCCGTTGACCAGCAGGTTCGGCAACTTGCTGGGCAAAACCAGGGGTTCTCTTTCGCTGCCATCGTAGTTCGGGCCGAAGTCGACGGTCTCCTTGTCGATGTCGGCGATCATCTCGTGGGCGATCTTGGCCAAACGAATTTCGGTGTACCGCATCGCCGCGGCGTTGTCGCCGTCCACGGAGCCGAAGTTGCCTTGGCCGTCGACCAGCATGTGGCGCATGGAAAAATCCTGCGCCAGCCGCACAATGGTGTCGTACACCGATTGGTCGCCGTGTGGGTGGTACTTGCCGATGACGTCGCCCACGATGCGCGCCGATTTCTTGTAGGGGCGGTTCCAGTCGTTGCTCAGCTCGTGCATTGCGAAAAGGACACGTCGGTGCACGGGCTTTAATCCGTCCCGGGCGTCCGGAAGGGCCCGGCCCACGATCACGCTCATGGCGTAATCGAGGTAGCTGCGCCTCATCTCCTCTTCAAGACTGATGGGCAGGGTTTCTTTGGCGAATTGGGTCATGAAGGGGCCGGAAGAGGGGTCGCGAAACCTTACATTTTAAGGTCAAGGCCCCTGTCGCGATCCAACAACATAAGTCCTTTATTGAGGTTCTGTCCTACGTGCTCTACAACGCTTAGCGGTTGTTTGTGTAAGGACGTGTGGCACAATGATTTCACGCTTTTGGTGATGGTCACCTTAAACGTCGTATTCACGCAGCTCGGCTGCGGCTTTTTCCCCAAGAGGAGAACCATGAAGAAACTGAATAAAGTGGCGCTGTTGTTCGTATCTGCTGCGCTGCTAGGCGGCTGCTCCAGCATGGGGTCCGCACCCTCTGGCACCCGCGTGACGGCTGCCGACGGCGGTAACCGCATCGACAACTGGGTCAACGGTTCCGGTGAGCACGTCTGGATGAACGGCACCCGCGAACTCTGCTGGCGTGATGCCAACTGGACACCCGCCACCGCTGCCAAGGGCTGCGACGGCGCTTTGGTTGCCCAGGCTCCGGCCCCGGCACCGGCTCCGGCACCTGCCGCTGCTCCGGCACCTGCGGCCAAACCAGCCCCGGCCCCGGCTCCCCTGCCGCCCGCCGCCACCAAGGTGACGTACGCTGCTGACGCCTTCTTCGACTTCGACAAGTCGGTGCTCAAGCCTGAAGGCAAAGCCAAGCTGGACGATCTGGTCGGCAAGGTCAAGAGCATCAACCTGGAAGTGATCATCGCAGTCGGCCACACCGACTCCGTGGGCTCCGATGCCTACAACCAGAAGCTGTCGGTTCGCCGCGCTGAAGCCGTGAAGGCTTACCTCGTGTCCAAGGGCATTGAGAAGAACCGCGTCTACACCGAAGGCAAGGGCGAGAAGCAGCCTGTCGCCGACAACAAGACCGCCGAGGGCCGTGCGAAGAACCGTCGCGTGGAAATCGAAGTGGTCGGCACCCGCGCCCGGTAAAACGCAGGCCTTCGGGCCCGCCAGAAAGGCCCGCGATGCGGGGCTTTTTTCGTTGGGGCGGGCGCATTCGATGCCGCAGTCACCGAAAATGCCGCAATGACAGACACGACCGTCAACGCCGACCCCGCCGAGCTGGCGAAATTTTCCGAACTCGCACACCGCTGGTGGGACCCCGACAGCGAGTTCCGTCCGTTGCACCAGATCAACCCGCTGCGGCTGGACTGGATCCAGTCACACGTCCCATTGGCGGGCTTGCGCGTCGTGGATATCGGTTGCGGCGGCGGCATCCTGTCGGACGCCATGGCTCGCAAGGGCGCAAGCGTTCTGGGGATCGACCTCGCGGCCAAGGCCTTGAAGGTGGCGCAGCTGCACGCCCTGGAAGCCGGCACGCCCAATGTCGAATACCGAGAGGTCAGCGCCGAAGCCCTGGCAGTGGAGCAGCCAGCCGGCTTCGACGCGGTCACCTGCATGGAGATGCTGGAGCATGTCCCCGACCCTGCATCGGTGGTACGGGCGTGCAGCGCGCTGGTGAAACCGGGCGGCTGGGTGTTTTTTTCGACCATCAACCGCAACCCCAAGTCTTTCCTGTTTGCCATCGTTGGCGCGGAATACCTTCTCAATTTGCTGCCGCGCGGGACGCACGAGTACCTTAAATTCATTCGGCCCAGCGAGTTGGCGGGCTATTGCCGAGGATCCGGTCTGGAGCTTAAGCAAACGCGCGGCATGGAATACAACCCCCTGACCCGGCGCTACTGGCTGTCGAGCGACACCGGCGTGAACTACATGTTCGCGACCCGGAAAACGTGATGTTCGAGAATGTGCGGGCGGTGCTGTTCGACTTGGACGGCACCTTGATCGATAGTGCGCCCGACCTGGGCGCCGCGGCGGACAAGATGAGGGTCGATCGGGGTCTGCCTTCGCTGCCGCTTGATCGCTACCGGCCGATGGCTGGGGCCGGTGCACGCGGCATGCTCGGCATCGCCTTCGGTATGACGTCGGAGCATCCCGACTACGAGCACATGCGCGAAGAGTTCTTCGTGAACTACGAGAACTGCATGACGCAGCGCACCTACGCGTTCCAGGGCGTACCGGAGCTGATCTGCGCGCTGCTCGAGCGCGGTTTGGCATGGGGCGTGGTGACCAACAAGTCCATGCGCTTCACTGGCCCGCTCGCTAAAACGATGCCCTTGTTCTCGACCGCGCGCACGGTGGTCGGCGGCGACAGTACACCGCACGCCAAACCACACCCCGCGCCATTGCTGGAAGCGGCCCGCCAACTGGGCTTGCCAGCGGCCGACTGCATCTATGTGGGCGACGATGAGCGTGACGTCGCGGCCGGCCGGGCGGCCGGCATGCCCACGGTGGCGGCGACCTACGGCTACCTCGGCAGTAACGCGAACACGCTGCTTTGGGGTGCGGACGCCCAAGTCGATTCACCCCTCAAACTGCTTGACCTCTTGAAATTGGGAGCGGGGGCGTAAAATATGCTGCTTGGGGCTGCACTGGTTTCGACGTGGGTTCGGACGCGTGGCAGGGCATGTCGAGCTGAATGTGCTCGTAAATCAGATTCAAAAAAACTAACTGCAAACGACGAACGTTTCGCACTCGCCGCTTAATTGCCGGTGAGCTTCGCAACAGCAGGCCTATGGGCTGGGCAAGGGTTCCTTCGGGAGTCCAGGCTGCGAAGATAATTTCATAGGCTGGTTCTGCGCCGGGTCACTTGGCGCGGGACAAGAAAATAGGTGACTGGCGTTCTGGGTTGCGTGCCGCTGCGCGGCCCAGGAGGCGAGACTTAATCAGACGGCTACACATGTAGAACTGTGCGAAGAAGGCTTGCGGACGCGGGTTCAATTCCCGCCAGCTCCACCATACCGACCGACAAGGGCCGCTAACTAGAGATAGTCAGCGGCCTTTTTCTTTCAAATGCAAGATCGGTTCACTCTTCCAGCGGTGGCCTGCTCACTGGCCTTGAGGCGGCTGCCATAGCTCGACCTTGTTTCCCTCTGGATCAATGACCCAGGCAAACTTGCCATACTCGGATTCGTCAATGTTCTCGAGAACATTGCAGCCTTCTTCCTTCAAGGCTTTGACCACAGAGTGGAGGTCTTCCACGCGGTAGTTGACCATGAAGGACGCAGAGCTCGGAGCAAAGTGGTCACTTTCTTGCGGATCGATTGACCAGACCGTTGTGCCTGCGACCGGCGTGCCCTCGGCATCGCTCCACTTGAAGGCAGCTCCGCCCCAGACCTGCACATCAATTCCCAAGTGCCCCTTGTACCAAGCCTGCAGCGACGGAGCATCTTTGGCTTTGAAGAAGATGCCGCCGATGCCAGTGACCCGTTTCATGTGACCTCCAATACCAAAGCATAGACGTGACTTGCCAAATACTCGCGCTCCCGCTTGATTGCGCGCGCCTTCGTGCCTTCCTTCACAAAACCGACGTCTTCGTACAAGCGGATCGCCGGAATGTTGTTCTCCAATACCTCGAGTTCAAGCCGTTCGGCGAAGCTGCGAGTTTTTGCCCATTCAAGTGCGTGCGTTAGCAGCGTTCTCCCGACTCCCTGTCCGCGCCACGCCTTCGCTACATTCAGACCCACATGCACGACATGCTCGGTTTGTGGGCGGGCGCTTCTGGTGAGATTCAGCGAACCAACAAGCGATCCACCCAATCGGCCAAGGACAAGCGCAGAGACTCGCCCGTCGTGTGTGGAAATGAAACTCGCGACTTGCTCTCGGCTCGGTTCTTGCGCACGCGGCACCAGAGTCGGCAGGTTCTCAGCGAACAAGGCGCTGAGAAATGCGCTGTAGTCGTCAACGTCCGCTGCGTTGGCGATGGCAATCGAAATTGGCGCGACCATGCAGGCAGTAAGAGAAGGGAGTTGCGCCGCTTAACTATGGCGCAGACCGAGGTTTCCCAGCGCCCCACACCACGACAAGCCCTGCCACGAGTAAAACCAGGGAAGGCAGCCGCCAAATCGAGCCATTCGGAGCTCCACTCAAGTCGGGGGAGACTATGCCAACCACTGCACCCAAGAGCGTGAGCAGCCCGACAGTCTTTACGGCTGCGGGCGATCTGGCGGGAGCCCCTACGCTTAAAAGCAAGACACCGATGAGAGCTCGTAGGGCGACTGAAAGAGGCCAAGCGGGCGGCGATTGAAGCCAAACAACCAGCGCCCGGAACAATTCCGGATCGATCAGACCGATGAGCCCTTCTATCGCGAAAATAGCGCCGAGAATCCTGGCAATCGCTCTAAGCCCTCGTCTCATATTCATATGCGGCCTGACGTTAAGATGACGGACCACTACCACTGGCCGCGAAGCGATCAACATGTTCGGCATCACTTCTGCGGTACCAGGCGCACCGGGAAGTTGTACCCCGCAGCCAAGGGTCAAGCCTCGGCGCACCGTTGAATCAACGGCTTTTGCATTGTGATGAATGTGGTTCGCCCGAAGCCGGGGTGAGCATGCTCTGCAGTTCGGACGAAACCCAAAGAAGCGAAGGTCTTGTGGTTCTCAACAAGTTCTATTCTGGTTTCAAGCTCCAAGACGGGCTTGCCTGTCGATTGAGCGAAGCGTTCTGCCGCTTGCATCAGAAGGCGGCCGATTCCTTGTCCCTGCCGTGCTGGCAAGACAGCGACTTTTCCGACATACACGCAGTCTGATTTTACTTTTGCGAAAGCGCAACCAACGAGCTCTTGGCCTTCCATGGCCAGGAAGAGTTTCTCTTCCTTTGCCTTAAGCCCTAGGGACTCTGAGTCAAGTTTGTACAGCGAGGAGGGGGGATCAATGCGATCACGTTGATATGCGAATGCCGTGTGCAGAAGCGCCAGTAGCTTTTCCCACTGTGCGAACTCTTCCCGGGCTGGGATAACTTCTACGGACAAACGGTGACTCCACAGAGTTGCTACACGGGGGCTAACACAAAGCTAACCGTACGGGTTAATCGTGCGAGTGCGTTGCGGCCATTCTGCCAGCCCGATCACAGGAGCCGTTCCGACGACCAGTGCTATTCTGCCGCAGTCGTCATGGCGAATCCTTTGTCGCATTCAGCCGCAATCCTGGGCAAGCTCGCACCTCCTCGCCTGGGCCGCGTGTTCGATCGCGAGCGGCTGTTCGGGGTGCTCGATGGTTTGTCGGAACGCCCGGCGATTTGGTTGGCTGCCGGTCCGGGCGCGGGTAAGTCGACGCTGGTCGCAACCTGGCTGCGCAGCCGTGGCTTGCCGACGCTTTGGCTGCAGGTCGATCCCGCCGATGCAGATCCCGCGACGTTCGTGCAGTCGCTTGACGCGTTGCTGACCTCTGGTGCTGCCGCGGCGATCGCACTGCCGGCATTCCGTGCCGATGATTTGTCGGACCTCGCAGGCGCCTTGCGTCGCCGCTTGCGCTTGTTTATGCAGCATCGCGCGCCGCCATGGGTGCTGGTGTTCGACAATCACCAGGAGTTGCCCGCCGACTCCGTGTTGCACGCGGCCCTGGCCGCATGTCTTGAAGAGGTGCCGCGCAGCGTGCAGTGCATATTCGTCAGCCGCGAAGTTCCGCCGCTTTCTTATGCGCGAGCGCTGGTCCAGCAGCAACTCGTCAGCGTCGACGCCGATTCGCTGCGTTTCGATGCTTCCGAAACACTGGCGCTGACACGCCTGCACGGACACCCTGACGCTTTCGCCGTCGCGCTGGATGCGGCGCAGGGTTGGGCGGGGGGCCTGACGCTGATGCTGCTCGGCTCGCCGCGTGATGCGCGGCTACCGAGCCTGGCCGTGCGCCAGCATCTGTTTGACTATTTCGCTGGTGAGGTGCTGGCGCGCATGCCTCATGCCGACCAGCATTCGCTGTGCGCGATTGCGTGTTTGCCAAGCGCCACCGCCGAACTCGCTGTCGCCGTCAGCGGTAATCTTGATGCAACGCTATTGCTGGAGCGCCTGGCCGCTCAAAGTCTGTTCACCGACCGGCGCGAAGGCGCGCCTACAGTCTTTGTCTTCCACGCCTTGTTCAGCGAGTTCTTGCGCAAGCACTTCGAGCGAACGCACACTGCGGACGAATGGCGTGCGCTACTGCGCCGTGCCGGGAACGTGTTGGACGCGGCCGGGCAGTTTGATGCTGCCCTGCCGCGCCTGATCGCGGCCGGAGATGGACGCGCAGCGGAAGCACTGCTGCTGCGCACTGCCGCCAGCTTTGTCGCCGATGGGCGTACCGAGGCTTTGCGCCAACTCATCGACCAGTTGCCCGAGGCGCACCGCGAACGCCTGCGTTACTGGCGGGGTTTTAGCGCGCTGGACACGGACCCGGAGCAGGCCTTGTCTGATCTGCAAGGAACCTTTCGCAAGTGCGCGGATGCCGGGGATGTGGATGGCCAACTCGCGGCCGCAGCAGGAGCCTGCACGGCCCTCATCTCCACCGGCCGCGTCAAGGAACTCGACCGCTGGCTCGATGTATTCAGCACCTACGGCGTACGCGCGGCCGTGCGTCAGCCCGAGGACGTGGAGATGTGTTGGGTGCCTGGCATGCTCGCGGCGGTGGTCTACCGCGCCCCATGGCACGCGTTGGCCGAGAATCTGGCCGAACGCGCCGAGCGCCTGCTGCACCGCGAATCAGCGCCCGGTCAGCGCTTGCTGCTGGGTTCGCTGGCCTTCCACCTGCTTTGGCGCGGCCATGTCGACCGGCTCGAACGCGTCGTACTGCGAATCGATGCTCTATGCGCGCAGCCGCTTGCCGCCCCGGCGACGCTGATGCGCTGGTGGGGCGTGGGCATTCTGGTGAAGACGCTGCTCGGTCAGCAAGCGTCGGCTCTGTCTGATGCCCACCGCGCGTTGGCGCTGGTCGATGCCGAGCCTGCCGCAGCACCGCAGCGCGCGAGCGCGGAATTGTTGCGCATGATCGTTGCGCTGGCGTGCACCGACGCCTCTGCCGCGCGTCAGCACATGGAACGTGCGGCGCAGGCCCTGCACCCGGACAACGCGGTGGACCGCAGTACCTATGAGCACCAGCGCGGCATCCTCGCGCTCCTCGAAGGCGACCACTCGACCGCCCTGCGCCTGATGCGCGCAGCGGTGGACAGTGGTCGTGCGGGAGGCTTCCCGATGCGCGAACACATTGCGTTGATCGCAAACGCGCTGGCGGCGACGGTCAGCAATGAGCATGTCGAGGCCGAGCAACTGCTAGAGCAGGTATTCGCGCATCCGTTCTATGCCGCTGCCCGATGGCACCACTGGGTCGGTGGCACCGTCGCGGCCTATGCCGCACTGCGCCGCGGCGATGAGCGCAGGGCCTTGGGTCATCTTCGCACCGCGCTGGGCGTGGCCCGCGACTGCGGGTTTCGCTTCGGACCGATGCTGTTCTGCTGCGGCGACATGATGGCCACACTTGCCGCGCTGGCGCTGCAGCACGGCATCGAAGCCGACATCGCGCGCGACATTGCGCTGCGCAACGACCTCAAAGCGCCGCCTCAGGCCGACAGCACGTGGCCTTGGGCGCTGAAGCTGCAGGCGCTTGGCGGCTGGCACGTAGAACGTTCCGACGGACCGCTGCCGGTAAGCCGCAAGGAGAGTCGCCGATTGCAGGAATTGCTGCACCTGCTCGTGGCACAGGGCGACGCGGCCGTGACGCAAGACGCGTTGACCGATGAGCTGTGGCCAGATGCCGACGGCGATGCCGCGCGCAACGCGCTCGACAATGCGCTGCACCGCTTGCGCAAGTGGCTCGGCGGGGACGACCGCGTCGTGCTTCGTCAGGGCGCGTTGAGTCTGAACCGTCAGCGCTGCTGGTCCGACGTGGCCGCGCTGGAGCTTGCGTTGAACCGGCTGGAAGGTGGTGCGATCGACAAGACAGCGGCTCTGGTTAAAGCTATCGGAGCGCTCTACCGCGGCCCGTTGTTGCCGGGCGTTGTGCTGGCCAGTGTCGCCACGCGCCGCGCTGCCTTGCACCGCCGTGTGCAGCGCCTGCTTCAAACTGCGGCAGAGCGGCTCGGCAGAGCCGGCAAGATGGAAGACGCGGCGGCGGTGGCCGCACAACTCGAATCCCTACCCCATCTCTAAGCCGTCCCCCGGCAAGATTGCTCCTGTCCGAGACCTCGCTCGGCTTCAAAAGGAGAAATCATGGCCGCCGCACTCACTGGACTCACATCCCGCAGGCACTTTATCCGCGGCAGCGCCACGCTCGCAGCCTTGGGCTCGACCCTCTGGGCTCATGCGCAGACGCCAACCGCGACCGGCAGCCTGCGCATCTTATGCACCGCGCCTGCCGGCACCGTCCCCGACATCGTCGCGCGCCGCTACAGCGAGCAGCTGGGCACAAGCTATGCAGGTGGCGTGATCGTTGACAACCGCGCCGGCGCGGGAGGGCGCATCGCAGTCGGCGCGCTGAAACGGGCCGCACCCGATGGCGCGACGCTGCTGCTGGCGCAGGGCGCAGTCGCCACGGTGTACCCCTACCTGTATGACCCGTTGGGCTACGACCCTGCTTTGGACTTAAAGCCGGTGTCGCTCGCAGCAGAGGCGGTCCTCGGCCTGGCCGTGGGGCCGGCAGTGCCGGACAGTGTGACCAACCTGCCGACGTTGGTCGACTGGATTCGTGCCAACCCATCCAAGGCCACATACGGCTCGCCCGGCGTCGGCACGCTGCCGCACTTGATGGTGGCGCTTCTTGCGCGCGAAGCCAAAGTGGAATGGCAGCATGTACCCTATGCCGGCGGCCCGGCTGCGCTGACCGATCTGATGGCCGGCCGACTGGCTGCGCTGGCGCTGCCGGAAGGGTTGTTACGCCCGCTGCAAGCCGCTGGCAAGTTGCGGGTGCTGGCCACGTCGGGACCGGCGCGCAGCAGCTTTTTGCCGAGTGTTGCCAGCGTTGTCGAGCAAGGCTTTGCCAACCTCGTCATGCGCGAATGGTTTGCCTTCTTCGCGCCGGGCGGCACAGCGCCGAATGTTGCCGATGAACTGTCAGCATCGCTGCGGAAAGCCGCATCGCAGCCAGCGCTGCGTGCCGCGCTGGGCGAGGGCGGCATGTTGGCGGCGACAAGCACGCCAGCCGAGTTGCGCGAGCGCGTCGCGCAAGAGCAGCCTTACTGGCGCGGCGTGATCAGTGCCACCGGCGTGCGTGCCGAATGAACGCCTTCACACCTGAGTCCGCTGCGGCAACGGCGTGGGACGAAGCAGCGCAGGGCTGGAACCGGCACGGCGACCTTATCCGCGAGTGGTTGAAAGAAGCCACGGTGGCCATGCTCGACGCCGCTGGCGTCGTGGCGGGTAATCGCGTGCTCGACGTGGCTGCTGGTGCCGGTGACCAGACGCTGGACATCGCACGCCGCGTCGGCCCCAACGGCTTTGTGCTGGCCACGGACCTGTCGCCTGGCATCTTGCAGCTGGCAGCAGAAAATGTGCGCGGGGCAGGCCTTCACAACGTGCGCGTGCAGCGGGCCGATGCGCAGGCGCTGGGACCTGACATCGTTCACTTCGACGCAGCCGTTTGCCGCCTCGGGCTGATGTTCTGCGCCGATCCTTTGCTCGCGCTAAAGGAAATTTATCGCACGCTGGTGGATGGTGGGCGTTTCAGCGCGCTCGTGTTCTCGAGTCCCGAGACCAACCCGTGCATCACGACGCAACTGCGCACCGCGCAACGCCATGGTGGCGGGGCTGCAGGTGATCCTTTTGTGCCGGGTGGACTGCTCAGCCTCGGACGTCCGGGCTTGATTTCGGCGTTGATGCACGAAGCTGGGTTCACAGCCATTGACGTGCGCCCGCTGTCGGCGCCCTTTTTGGTGCCGTGCTGCGAAGACTATGTCGACTTCATCCGCAGCGCCGCCTCGCCCGTGATCGCGCTGCTCGAGCCGCTGCCGGCGGCGGCGCGCGAGGCGGCATGGGCCGACATCACCGAACAGCTTGGCAAGTTCACAACGCCGCAAGGATGGGTAGGGCCGAACGAGCTGCTGCTATGCGCGGGCGTCAAGCCCGCGCGTCCAATGGAATCTGCCTAACCGAGCGGCTGGGCGGGCGTGCCATCCGGCTCGAGCATGTGCTTTTCGAATCGTTCGCCTTCGTCCGATAAGACCATCCAGGGCACTGCGCTCCTCACGAAGATATGGCAGTCCGGCTTTGGCCACGAGGGCTCGTCGAATGTGCCGCCATAAAGTATCTGGACTTTCGGAAATCGTTCGGGGGTGAGGCCGACCCGGGTTCCGCAGGTGGCACAGAAGGTGAAGTGCAGGAGTCGCCCGTGGTCTGGCGACTGATAGCTGTAGGTGGCTACTGGCTTTCCTGAGAACTCGACATTGGATTTCAGGAACGTAGGCTCAATGGCGAAGGCGCTTCCTGTCGCTCGCTGACACATGCTGCAGTGACATACAAGCACCTTGAGTGGCTGCCCGATAGTCTTGAACCGGACCGAACCGCAGAGACAACCGCCCTGGTGAATTTCAGACATTTGTTCACGCCCTCCACACCGACGAAACGCTATGCACGGGTCTACGCTTGATCTCGCTGGTTGCTTTGCTCGTTCTTGGTCCTAGATGCGAAAGCTCAAGTCGTCGATGCCGCAACGCACTCGGCCGGTCAACTCGTACGAGGCGAGGTTGGACGAGATGTGATGAGTCATACAACTGGCGTCGCGTAGCAGTCGCTGTAAGGCGCCTTTACGGCTCAACGCACTTGCCCCGGCGGCGTCGTAGGCCTCGCGCACGATTTCGGCGCCGCGCTGCACGGCCGTGACACCGGCCACGCGCGCATTGAGCCGCAGAGCAGCGGTTGCAGGCTCGCCGCGTAAACCGCAGTCCCAGATGGCGGCGAGCGCTTCGCGCAACCCGGCGCGGCACGCCCACCAGAGTCCCTCCGCCGCTTCCAGGCTGCGCTGGGTTGCCGGATTCTCAAGTAGCGGTCTCTGTGTCATGCGGTTGGTCTTGCCGCGCAGCTCGTTGCGGGCTTCGTCGAGCGCGCGCCGCGCCAAGCCGAGGTGGGTCGCCGCGGCTGCGATCGTGATGAACCAGGCGCCACCCACGACGACGGCCGCTGGATACGGCGCCACAGCGATACCCGACGGCCAGGGAAAGGTGCGGCGCCAGGGTACGAAGACGTCGTCGAAGTGCACGTCATGGCTGCCGGTGCCGGCCATGCCGATCGGGTCCCAGGTTTCTTCGATGCGAGCCTCGTTGACCGGAGCGAGGGCGGCCATCATGCGTGGCGCGGCGCCGTCGGCGACCGGAGGCAGCATCACCATGCCACCGACGAAGG
>JBKJTX010000475.1:0-2532 GCA_046590315.1 Ramlibacter sp.
GCCGACGAGCCCACCGGCAGCCTGGATTTCGCGACCGGCGAAACGGTGATGAAGCTCATGTTTGACTTGAACCGAGAGCATGGCACGACACTGGTCCTGGTGACCCATGACCGTGGCATCGCCGAGCGCTGCGAGCGGCGCATCACCATTGAGGCCGGCAGGATTGTGGGCTGAATTTGCTTCGGAGACTGCAGCTATTGCTGGCGACGCGGCAGGGCACGCTTGAGCGCCAGCAGGAACTGTTCGCGCTGCTGCGGCTGGTCTATGGTGGCGGCGACTGCGTCCAGGAAATCCTTGAAGGTTGAAGTGCGACCCATTTCCTTGCGGATCAACATCTTCGCCATCGGACCCATGAACCTGCTCAGCGTCTGCTCGATGACGGTGAGTTCCTCGGGCGCCATGTCCAGGTGGCGGCCGGTAGGTTGCAGGCGAGACGGATGCGAAGGCTGGCTCAGCGGTTGACTCAAGGGTTGACTTCGGCCTTGTGGGATCGGCACACTCTGCGGCGCGGAGCGCGCAGGCGTCAGCGGAACACTCGGCGAACTCGAGCCGCGATGACGGGCGCTGACCGGTTCGCTGTTGGGGTGGTTCTGCGCGTGGCTGGCTGCGATAAAGGCCTCGCGCGCCTTGGGTTCCTGAATCGATGGGGCCAGAGCGTTGCGCAAAGCCTCGATCGTGGGGGCCAGCGGCAGGGCCTTGCGCACCAGCACGCGGGCCAGCGGGCCGATGTTGCGCGCCAGGTCCATCTCAACTTCCAGGACTTCATGCTCGTCCAAAGCCCGAAGACTCTTGGCTGGGCGCGTCTGCGTATAGCCGGTGGAAGGGCCTTCGCGGCGGGTGTTCGAGCTCGGTCCGCGCTGGGCGGCAACGCCATAGACCTCATGCAGCCGCCCATGCTTGTCCTCGAATTGACCCAGGTACTGGAAGAGCTCTGTTGTGTCGTCGGTGATCCGCGAGAGGACGTCGTAATAAGCGCGGGACACCAGGACCTGGTTGCTCTGGGCGAAGTCCATGATGCGCTGGGCGACATTGATGCCGTCGCCGACCACGTTCACGCGGTCGTTGATATCCGACACCACGCGCACCGGACCCATGTGCAAGCCGATGCGCACGGAAAGCAGCGAGCGGCGCTGGCTCAGCAGGTCGCGCAGCAGCATCGCGGAATTGAGCGCTTCCTCGGGATCGCCCATGAAGCAAATGGCTGCGCCGTCACCCGTGTCGATCGCGATCCGGCTGTCTTCGGGCACGCCCTTCAAGGCCTTGCCCAGCAGCTCGTTGAACATCTTTTTAAGTGCAGCCTGGTCATCCACCGAACGCTGCGAGTAACCCACCAGGTCGAGGTACATGATGGTGCACAGCAGGTTTCGGCGCAGGGCGCTCGAGCCGCCCGAAGTGCCCGGCACCGACAGCGCGGTGCCTGCAGCGGCAATGGCCGGCAAGTCGGGGCGCTGCTCCACGTTCTGGCGGACAGCGTCCGGCTTTTCGGAGCCGTGGATCGCGGCGCGAAGAAGCGACACGCTCTGCGGCCTGCGGCTTTCATCCGGGCGCATGGCCCATTCGATCGCATCGAGTAAGGGGGCACCGAACACGCTGACTTCGGCCAGGCTCGAGGCGGGCAGCATGCTGTCGTTCTTGACTCGCGCCGCCGACTCGATCGGTTTTTTGCCCGTCGTCATCCAATACATGACCGCACCGAGGGAGTAGATGTCGGTCCATGGCCCCTGGTTGCCTTGCGAATGGTATTGCTCGAAGGGCGCGAACCCCGGGCTCACGATGTTGGTCATGTCCTGGTTCGCGGTGACCCGGCGCGCTGCGCCGAAGTCCAGCAGCACGGGCGTGCCGTCGGCTCGCACGTAGATGTTGTCGGGCTTGATGTCGCGATGCAGGAACCCTGTCTTGTGCACGGCCTCCAGGCCATCCAGCAGCGGGTAGATGATGGACAGCAGTGAGCGCTGCGACAGCGGTGCGTTCTGCGGGACCCAGCGCTTGAGCGACAGGCCCGACTCGTACTCCATCACGATGTAGGCGGTGCCATATTCACGGAAATAACGCAGCACGCGGACGATGTTCGGGTGCCGGAAGGTGGCCAGGGCGCGGGCTTCGTCGAGAAAACGCTCCAGGCCCCAGTCGTACTGCTCTCGCTGTTCGGCGCTGCCGCGGACATTCACCGAATTGTCGGCGCCGCGCGTGACTAGATCGCTGGGAAAGTATTCCTTAATCGCGACAGGCAACTGAAGATTGCCGTCGCGCGCGAGGTATGTGATGCCAAAGCCCCCGCCGCCCAATGGCCGATCGATCAGGTACTCGTTGATTCGAAGGCCTGCGGGCAAGGATGCGGCATCCGCCGGCGCTGCCGGCGGTGGGGTGGGGGAGCCCGGGTCCGTTGCCATCCAGGGTGTCGGCCTACTGCTCGCCGATCATCTGCATGGCCTTTTCCAGGCTGCGGCGCATGCGGTTGAACGAACTGCCGAGAACGGCGACTTCGTCCTTGCCCTTCTCGTTGAACTCAGGCTCGCCGAATTCGCCGGTGCT
>JBKJTX010000038.1:0-13067 GCA_046590315.1 Ramlibacter sp.
GCCGCCGCGCGTGATGGGCATCGGTCCAGCGCCTGCCACACAGAAGGTGCTCGCGCTCACCGGCATCAAGTTAGAACAACTCGACGTGATCGAACTCAACGAAGCGTTTGCGGCGCAGGGCCTGGCCGTGCTGCGCATGTTGGGCCTGCGCGACGATGATCCGCGCGTCAACCCCAATGGTGGGGCCATCGCCCTGGGGCATCCGCT
The DNA here is from genome assembly GCA_046590315.1 of Ramlibacter sp. Taxonomy (GTDB): domain Bacteria; phylum Pseudomonadota; class Gammaproteobacteria; order Burkholderiales; family Burkholderiaceae_C; genus Ramlibacter. The sequence continues at coordinate 208 of JBKJTX010000038.1, forward strand.
GGGAGCCTCCGGTGCCCGCCTAGTGACCACTGCGGTGAATCAGCTGCACAAAACGGGCGGGCGCTACGCCCTGTGCACCATGTGCATCGGCGTGGGACAGGGGATCGCCGTGATCCTTGAGCGGGTCTGACGCGGCTGGTCACCGACCCCTTCTTTTACCTGGTCGCCGTGCCGGCGGTGCTCCTGCTGGGCGTCAGCAAGAGCGGATTCGGTTCGGGATTCGGCTCGCTCGCCGTGCCGCTGATGGCGCTGGCAGTCACAGTCCCCGAAGCGGCCGCCATGTTGATGCCGGTGCTGCTGGTGATGGACCTGCTGGGCCTCGCGACCTTTCGCAAGCACTTCGATCGGGCATTGATCCGTTTTTTGTTGCCGTTCGGGCTGGCCGGCACCCTGGTCGGCACGCTCCTTTTCCGTGTGCTGGACGCGCACCTTGTGGCTGGGATCGTTGGCACGTTCACCTTGCTGTTCCTGGCGCAGCGACTGGTGTTTCCACCGCGGCCGGACAGCCTGCCGCCACCCCGTTGGCTCGGCGCCATTCTCACGGTGACGTCGGGGTTCACCAGCTTCGTTTCGCATGCGGGTGGGCCGCCGCTCCATGCCTACGTGATTCCGATGAAGTTAACGCCCCTCGTTTACACCGCCACCATGGCGGTGTTCTTCTTTGCCATCAACCTCAGCAAATGGATTCCGTACGCCTGGCTGGGTTTGCTGGACGCGCGCAACATGGCGACTTCGCTCGTGCTGCTGCCGCTGGCGCCCGTGGGTGTGTGGATCGGCGTGCGGATCGCGCATCGGATCCAGCCGCAGCTCTTTTACCGGCTTGTCTATACCGGCATGTTTCTTACCGGCTGCAAGCTGGTGTGGGATGGGTTTGTTCACTGAAAAAATGCTGCGCATTTTTTCAGCGGTGGCTAGTACATCGATGCCTTGGCTTCGGCGACCTCCCGCGGCATCTCAACTTCCAGTGCAGAAATGATTCGACCCATGCGCACGCGTTCGGTCACGTCATGGAAGCTGGTAACCGAACCGACACGCTTGCCACGCACCCGTTGCGGCATCACGTGGCATTCCAGAATGCGCCCGTCGGTCATCTCGATCACGCTGAATTGCTCCTCGTCCGGACGCAGCTTGCGCGCTTCAACTTTGGCGAGGAAAGTTTCCGGATCGCGCACCTGCGCCAACTGCATTGCCAGCAGCGCGGCGTCGTTCAAGGTCGCGAGCTTGTCGGCGGGAATCTTCCATAGCTCGATGAACCGTGCGTTGTAGTGCATGGCCCGACCGAAATAGCCCATGGCGAGAATTCCGTCGGTGGTTGAGTCGAGCGTCGCCAGCAGCAACGCCAATGCCGAACGGGCTTCGGTCAGCTCCTGCGTGCGGCCTTCCAGGTTTCGGCTGGTGGTGCCCAGCTTTTGCGTGGCGGCAGCCAGCGCACGCCGGGCCTCGGCGAGTTCCTGTGCGAGGCGGTTGACCAGGTCGGTCAGTCCCGCGGCCTGCGGCGACTGCTTCTCCGGCTTCAACCCTATCGGTTGTGCTTGGCCCATATACATCCTTCTAGCGAAGCGCAAGCTATGCGCGATATCCCTATCTGAACACGGCGCCGGCTCCGCGCTTTAGGCTGATTGCCTACCGGCGCCTAAGCCAAAACCGCTGCGTGCTGGGGCTGCTCATGCGCGCGCCGTTTCGGCCGCCAGGAAGGCGCCCAGGGCAGCGAGCAGGGTGCTCATCGGCGCTTCCAGCGCCGCTAGCAGGCGCTCCCGTTCGTCCGGCGACGCCGCCTCGCGCAACGCATGCTCCAGCTCCGCGGCCTGTTCCTGCACCTGCGTCGCACCCACGTTGCCCGAGACGGCCTTGGTGGTATGCGCGAGGCGTTCGGCCGTGGCCGTGTCGCCTCGTGCCAGCGCGTCGCGAAGCTCGTGCATCGCCACCTGCTGGCCCGCCGCATAGCGACGCAGCATGGCAAGGTACAGGGTCTTCTTGCCCATCATGCGGCTCAATCCCAACGACGTATCGAGCCCGGGAATTCCTTGTGGCAGGCCGTCTGCGCTGGCGCCCTGTTGTTGCGCTGTCGGTTGGGCAACTGCAGCAGCCGCGGCGTCCCTGCGGCGCGGGCGTACCCAGCGCGTGAGCAGGGACCACATGTTGTCGGGATCGATCGGTTTGACCAGAAAGTCGTTCATGCCCGAGTCCATGCACTTGCGTCGGTCCTGCTCCATAGCGTTGGCCGTCATGGCCACGATCGGCAGGTGCTCGAATCGGGCCAGCTTGCGAATCTCACGTGTCGCCGTCACGCCGTCCATCACGGGCATCTGCATGTCCATGAACACCAGGTCATAAGTCGCCTTCTGCACCTGCGCGACGGCGATCTCGCCGTTGTCCGCGACGTCGACGACGAAGCCCGCGTCTTCGAGCAGCTCGCGCGCGACCTGCTGGTTGATGTCGTTGTCCTCCACCAGCAGGATGCGCGCGCCGCGCAGCGCGACCAGCCGCTGGTCGGCCGCGGCTTGTTTGTCCGCCGGCTGCGGCTCGGTCCGCCGACCGCCCAGCACGACCATGGTCATGTCGAACAGGATGGAGGCATTCACCGGCTTCACCAGGACGTTCTCGATGCCTGCGCTTTCGGCTTCCTTCATCACTTCCTCCCGCCCGTGCGCAGTCACCATCAGGACCATCGGAGTCGACGACAGTCCCAGCGAACGGATGCGCCGCGCGGTTTCCATGCCATCCATGCCGGGCATGCGCCAGTCCAGGTACACCACGTCATAGGGCTGGCCGGCTGTGGCGGCGCGACGCACTTCTTCGACGGCGTCGCTGCCGGAGCTGACTTCGTTCGTGATGAAGGTCATCCCCTGGAGCATGTCCACAATCACTGCCCGCGCATGTTCGCTGTCGTCGACGACGAGTGCGCGCCGGCCGCGCAAGTCGGGATTGGGCAGCAGCTCGCGCCGCGCCGCGGAGCCGATGCCCAGCCGCGCGCTAAACCAGAAAGTGCTGCCCTTGCCGAAATCACTTTCGACTCCGACTTCGCCGCCCATCAGTTCAGCCAGCTTCTTCGAAATGGCCAAGCCCAGGCCCGTACCGCCGAACCGGCGGGTGGTGGAGGCGTCAGCCTGCGAGAAACTTTGGAACAGCCGGCTCATCTGTTCGGGGGTCAGACCAATGCCGGTGTCCTGCACGCGGAAAGTGAGCATCACGTTTTTGTCGGTGACTTCGCTCGCTTGCACCGACACGATGACTTCGCCCTCCTCAGTGAACTTGACCGCGTTGTTCGCGTAATTGAGGAGGATCTGGCCGATCCGCAGCGAGTCGCCTACCAGGTTGGGCGGCACATCCGGCGCGACTTCAAAGACCAGTTCCAGCCCTTTGGCGTGGCACTTGTCGCTGATCAGGCTACCGGTGTTGTCCAACAGCTTTTCCAACTCGAAATCGACGTTCTCCAGGTCCAGCTTGCCGGCCTCGACTTTGGAAAAGTCGAGGATGTCGTTGATGACGCCCAGCAGGTGTTGACCCGAGGTCTGAACCTTTGCGATGTAGTCGCGCTGCCGGGCCGTGAGCTCAGTCTTGAGCACGAGGTGGGAGAGCCCGATGATCGCGTTCATGGGCGTGCGGATCTCATGGCTCATGTTGGCCAGGAAGTCCGACTTCATGCGCGTCGCGCCCTCGGCGTTCTCCTTGGCGCGGCGGATTTCTTCCTCGTGTTTGCGGCGTTCGGTGATATTGCGGCTGATTCCCAGCACTCCTTGCGGTCGACCTTCTTCGTCCCACAAAGGCGAAACAATTGTGTGGTACAGGACACGCTGCCCATCGCGCGTGACATTCCATAGCTCGGTAGAGTTTTCGCGCAGTTCCTGCATGGTTTTGCAATCACGCGCCTCCATGGCTGCGGCGGATTTCGGCGGGAACAGGTCTTGGCTGGTCAGCCCGAGGATTTCCTCCACCGGACGACCAACCATCGCCGCATACGCGGTGTTGCAGCCGATGTAGCGCCCGTCGCGGTCCTTGTAGAAGATCAGGTCGGAAATCGAGTTGATCAGCGATGTGAGGGTTGCCTCCTGGCGCTTTTTTTGCTGTTCGGCCTGTTTCTGGCTCGTCATGTCCTTGAAAGACGTGATGGTCACGGTCCGCTGCTCGTCTTGCGCCATGAAGGAAGTGACTTCGACTTCGACCACCCCGCCGTCCTTGCGGCGGAATTTCCGCTCGTAAACGACCGGCTTGCCGCCAGCGTCCCTGAACTTCTGCCACATGGCCGCTGCGCGCTCCTCGGAGAAGTCGACGACCAACTGCGACAGCGGCATTCCCACCAGTTCCTCTGCGCTGTACCCCACCACGTCGCACGCGCTTTGATTGCTGTACAGCAACGTATTCTCAAGGGGGTTGGTCCACCATATCGGGCCCGAGTTGTCGACCACCAGGGAGTTGAAAATGAGCTTCTCTTCATAGCGAAGCCGTTCGGTAATGTCCCGGAAAGTGATGACGCTGCCCACGCACTTGCCGTGGATACGCTGCGGGATGACGTGGCGCTCCAGCGTACGGCCATCCTTGAGTTCGACCGTATTCAAATCCTCGGTGTCGGGGTTCTGCCGGCGCTGCTCGATGATGCGCTGCCACTCGTCCGGGTCCTTGACCTTCGACAGCTGGATTTCCACCAGACTCTTGATGTCGAGATCGCTCAGCCGGTCTTCAGGAATGCCCCAGAGCTCGATGAACCGGATGTTGTAGTACAACGAATCATCCGAGTACTGCAGGGTGAGGATGCCATCGTTGGCCGCGTCGAGCGTAGAGACCAGCAATTCATGGGAGCTGCGCAGCAGCGTGAGCTCACGGTCTCGAATATCGAGCCGGTTCGCTGTGTGGGCGGCGTGTTCGCGGGCTTGCGCAAGCTCACACCGAGCCTGGGCCAGTTCTTCTTCGAGGCCGGCCGGTGCATGGCCGGCCTGGGCCAGGGCATAGGACAAATCAGTGGGGGCGCGATCCATGGCGGCTTCTCGCTGGAGGTGGAGCCTCGATAAGATCACTCAGCAAGCCACAGGGCTTAGGCAAATTGCTTAAGCAGGATAGGGAGTTTGCCGAGGGGTCGCGCCTTGCGACTACCAGCCTTGCGGACGGTCGGCGCTTTCGCCGAGGCGCTTTTCGCGCTCGGCGCGCTCCTGCGCCATCTGTTCCTCCAGCTGTGCGCGGCCCTGCTTGACCACCGCGATGACCTTGGCCCGGTCCTTGTGGTGCGGGTACATCTGCTCGAAGAGTTGCAGGTTATGGCGGCGAAAACGCATCGCCTGCGACCGCGCTTCGCCCGGCGAGAAGCCAAGGGCTTCCAGCACGGTGCGCCCGCTGCGCAGGCTGGCCTCGAACAGTTCGCGCTCAACGCGCGTGACGCCGCGGTCGCGCAGTTCGTTCCAGTGCACCACATCACGTGCGCGGACCACCAGCTCCAGATGCGAAAAATGCTCACGCGCCAGGTCCACGATCGCCAGCGACTGTTCGGTATCGTCGACAGCGACCACCAACACCTTGGCTTTTTCGGCGCCGGCCGTGCGCAGCAGGTCCAGCCGCGTGGCGTCGCCATAGAAGACCTTGTAGCCGAACGAGCGCGCAGCCTCGACCATGTCGGCGTCGTGGTCCAGCACCGTGGCGGCAATGCCCTGCATACCCAGCATGCGGCCGACGATCTGGCCGTAGCGCCCGAACCCGGCGATGATGATGGGTGCGTGTTGCGGCTCGCTGATCTCTTCCAGCTGCGCCGCGCTGGAGTTGGCCCAGCGCGCAAGCACGAATTTGTCGATCACGACCAGCACCAAGGGGCTGAGCAGCATCGACACCGCCACGGCGCCGATGAAGAGTGACGCGGTTTCGGGCGCCAGCACCTTGGCCCCGGCGGCGGCCTGGAACACCACGAAGGCAAACTCCCCGCCTTGCGCCAGCAGCAGCGTGAACACCGGGCGTTCCTGCAAGGGGATACCCATCGCGCGCGACAAGGCGTAGATGAACCCCGCCTTCAGCGCCAGGAAGCCCAACACAATGGCCGCCATCAACAGTGGCGACTTGATCAGCACCCCGAAGTCGATGCTCATGCCCACCGCGATAAAAAAGAGACCGAGCAGCAGCCCCTTGAAGGGCTCGATGTCGGTTTCCAGTTCGCGCCGGTATTCGCTTTCTGCAAGCAGCACGCCGGCGAGGAAAGCGCCCAGCGCCATCGACAGCCCCACCAGCTGCATCAGCGCCGCAATGGCCACCACCAGCAGCAGCGAAGCGGCCGTGAAGATTTCGGGCGTTTTGCTCTTGGCGATCCAGCGCAGGAGCGGCCGCAGCAGCAGCCGCCCGCCCAACACGATGCCGCCGATCACGGCCACGATTTTTAGCGCCTCGAGCCACCGGCCATCGCCGCTGGTGGTTTCTGCCACGCCGCCCAGCAAAGGCAGCAGCGCCAGGATCGGGATCGCTGCGACGTCCTGGAACAGCAGAATGGAAAAACCGGCTTGCCCGCTGGAGGTAGGCAGCAGGTTGCGCTCGCCCATCGTCTGCAATGCGATGGCCGTGGACGACAAGGCGAGGCCCAGCGCGGCGACCAATGCCACACGCCACGGCATTCCGGCCAGCATCGCCGCAGCGCATATCAAGGCAGCGCAGCCCAGCACCTGGACGCTGCCCCAGCCGAAGATCGGCCGGCGCAGGCTCCACAGGCGCCGCGGCTCGAGTTCAAGTCCGACCAGGAACAGCATCAGCACCACGCCGAATTCGGCGAAATGCAGGATGTCCTCCACATTGCTCACGAGGCCGAGGCCCCAAGGGCCGATGGCGATCCCGGCGGCGAGGTAGCCGATGATCGAGCCGAGGCCGAGCGCTCGCGCGAGCGGCACCACGAGAACCGCGGCGCCGAGGTAGATCAGGCTGTTGGTGAGCCAGGCGGGGGCGTGTTCCATCAGGGGGTGACGCGCGGTCGGTCTGTTGCGGGAATGTCGCAGGCCGGACACGGCGGTAAGTCTTCGATTTCGGGCCAGTTCGGATAGCTCGCCAGTCGCTCCATGAACACCTGCACATGGCCCGCCACCTCCGCTTCACTCGCACCGCGCGCGCCGTGCAGGATGTGAGGCGGCAGGAACCGCATCCCGCACAAGGCGGCGGTCTGTTCGTAAGGCGGCAGGAATGCGTCGAAGAAGTAGCGGTTGTAGCTTTCCGGGTGGTAAGAGTGCTCAGGACCACCCGTGGTGGCGACCAGCCAGAGGTCCTTGCCTTGCAGTGCAGTTCCGCCCTGCCCATAGGCCCAGCCGTAAGTGAGCACTTCATCCAGCCACAGCTTTTGCAGCGCCGGCATGGAGTACCACTGGATCGGGTGCAGCAGTACGATCAGCTGCACGGGCGCGGCTGCAAATTGCTCGGCGGCGACGTCGATGTCGTAGTCAGGATAAATCGCGTACAGATCGCGAACCTGGGTGCGCGGCACGTCGGCCGCGGCGGCGACCAGCAAGCGGTTGACGCGCGATTCGCGCCAGTTGGGGTAGGCCGCCAGGACCAGGGGGCCAGCGGGGGACACGGGAGACTTCTGATTCACCGACTCATCCATATGGGTAACATAGCGGAAAGCGGCCCACTTCCGGAACCGCGAATCGAGGAGATCCCCATCATGCCGGTCGTGGTTGTAGCCAATCCCAAAGGCGGCGTCGGAAAGTCCACGTTGGCCACCAACATTGCGGGGTACTTCGCGCGCAAGGGCCATTCGGTGATGCTCGGCGACGCCGACCGCCAGCAATCCTCCCGATTGTGGCTGGGCCTGCGGCCCGCCGGCGCGCGCGCCATCGACACCTGGGAACTGACTGAGGGCAATATTGTGCGACCGCCGAAAGGCACGACCCACGTCGTGCTCGACACGCCGGCCGGCATGCACGGCAAGATGTTCAAGGAAGTGCTGCAGATGGCCGACAAGGTCATCGTGCCATTGCAGCCCAGCGTCTTCGACATCTTCGCCACGCGCACTTTTCTCGACGAGATGGCCGAGCATCGCAAGGCCAGCAAGATGCAGGTGGGGATCGTCGGCATGCGGGTGGACCCGCGCACCATCGCGGCCGACAAGCTGCACGAATTCGTCGACAACCTGGGCCTGCCGGTGCTCGGCTACCTGCGGCACACACAGAACTACATCCATCTCGCTGCGCGGGGGCTGACGCTGTTTGATGTGGCGCCGGGCCGGGTCGAGCGCGACTTGGAGCAATGGCAGGGCATCTGTCGCTGGCTAAACGCATAACTTCAAAATCGCTGCGCGATTTTGAAGTTGTTTGATCAGTGAAAAAGGACCGGCAAAGCCGGCTCCTTTTTCAAGGGCGACTCCGCTGCACGTTGTTTCGCGGGGTCGGGCCGACCATTGAAGGTGCGCGGAGCAGCGCGCAGCGCGCCTGCCCTTGCGTCGTGGATCCGGCTTCGCCGGTCCTGACGCACTGATCGAACCTCAGAAAAATCGCAACGCGATTTTTCTGAGAACATCGGGGGGTATGAAAACACTTCAAAGCCTTGCCGAATTGCCTGCCCTGGTGGGCCACGACGTCGCCGTGAGCGACTGGCTGACCGTTACGCAGGAGCAGGTCAATCTCTTCGCCCAGGCCACGGGCGACCACCAGTGGATCCACGTCGACGTCGAAAGGTCCAAGGCCGGGCCTTTCGGCGCGCCGATCGCGCACGGCTTCCTCACGCTCTCACTGATTCCGAAGTTCTTCGAGACCGCGATGGAAATTCACAACACCCGCATGGGCGTGAACTACGGGCTCAACAAGGTGCGCTTCACCTCGCCGGTCCCCGTAGGCAGCCGGCTGCGCGCGCGCATGAAGCTGCTCTCGTGCGAGCCGATCGAGAACAACGGCGTGCAGATGGCCTGGCTTGTGACCGTCGAGCGCGAAGGCAGCGACAAACCGGCGTGCATCGCTGAGACGCTCTCGCGGCGCTACCCGTAGCGACGTCGCTACCCTTTTGCAAACCCGTTCTGGCGCCAAGCTTCGAAGACCGTCACCGCCACGGCGTTTGACAGATTCAAACTCCGTTGGCCTTCACGCATGGGCAGCCGCAGCCGCTGTTCCGGAGCAAAGCTCTCCCGCAAGTCGGACGCCAGGCCGCGCGTCTCTGAACCGAACACGAGCCAGTCACCCGGCGCGAAGGTGACGTCGTGGAGCCGGCGTGCCCCGTGTGTCGTCATGGCGAACATTCGCGCCGGATCGGGCTGCAGTGCTTGAACGAACGCCTGCCAATCCGCGTGACGCTGAACCTGCGCGTACTCGTGATAGTCGAGACCCGCCCGGCGCATCTGCCGATCTTCCATCGAAAAACCCAGCGGCTCGATGAGATGCAACGCGCAACCGGTATTGGCGGCCAGCCGGATGACATTGCCGGTGTTGGGCGGGATTTCGGGCTCAACCAGGACGATGTTGAACATGGAAGCTATTTGCCAGCGGGCTTCAGTGAGGTTCGTCGGTGCGCGCCAGCACCAGGCCCGTGACGCGCGCTGCCCCGCCCTGCATCAGCGTTTGCGCCGCGCTAAAGATCGAAGCACCACTCGTCATCACATCGTCGATGACCACGATTCGCCGGCCGCGCACCTGGGAGGCCCGTGTGGGGTCGAGCGCGAACGCCCCTTTGACGTTGGCCAGGCGCGCATCGCGATCGAGCGCCGCTTGCGCTGATGTATGTTTCACGCGCAGCAACAAGGACGGGTCGGTCTTGCCCGGGGCCAGCTGCCGCGCCAGCAGAAGTGCCTGGTTGAAGCCCCGCTCGACAAGCCGCTCGCGCGACAAGGGCATGGCGAGCACCAAGTCGGCGTCGTCAAGCGCGGGTTCGATCCAGGGCGCGCTGCGCATGAGCGTGGCGAAGGCACGCGCCCAGCCGGCTTGGCCGTTGAACTTGTACTGGGCGATCAGCGCCGACCACGGAAAGGCGTAGGAGACGGCGGCGTGGCAGCCCGCCAGCGGGGGGGGCGCTGCGATGCAGCGGCCGCATTCGGATACCGCCGGAGGGACCGGAATGGCGCAGCGCCGGCAGCGCGGTTGCGGCTGGGCGAAGCGGCCTACGCAGGATTCGCAGACGGCCTGCGCGGGCCAGGCCCGGCACACCGCACACTGCGCGGGCAGCGCCGCCGAAAGACCGTCCACGAGCCGGCGAAACAACATCGGGTCAATATACTCGTTGGCCCAGCGCCATGGCCCAACAACACCCGCCCACGATCGCCCCCGCTGCCGCGCGCCGCTGGGAGCGTGCCGCGCCCGCGCGATCGCCCTGGCTGCACGACGAAGTTGGCCGGCGTATGGAAGACCGGTTGCAATGGATCCGGCTGGAGCCGCAGGCATGGCTGGATTGGGAGCCGGTCCGGGGCGGCCTCGTCACGCACGCGCTGGTCGCGGCGCGTTACCCGCGCGCGGTCGGCCATGCAGTGGAGAGCGATCCGCGCCGCGCCCAGGTGGCGCGGCAGCAGCTGGCGCGATCCTGGTGGCGACGCTGGACTGCACCGGTGTTGCACCATGGGCTGCCGCCCGACGCCAGCGTACAGATGGTGTGGGCCAACATGGCGCTGCACATGTCGGGCGAGCCGCAGTCGCTCATCGCACAGTGGCATCGGGCGCTGGCCGCCGACGGTTTCCTCATGTTCTCTTGTCTCGGACCCGACACCCTGCGGGAACTGCGGGGGCTTTATGCCGCACTGGGCTGGCCGCCGCCGGCGCATGATTTCACCGACATGCATGACTGGGGCGACATGCTGGTGCACGCGGGTTTCGCCGAGCCCGTGATGGACATGGAGCGAATCACGCTCACCTGGGACAGTCCCGAGCGGCTTCTGAGCGAGCTGCGCGAGCTCGGCGCCAATCTCCACCCGGGCCGGTTTGCGGGCTTGCGCGGGCGCGGCTGGCGCAAGCAGCTCGAGCGCGAGTTAGTCCAGCGGTTGCAGGGTGCCGACGGCCGACTGGCCCTGACTTTCGAGATCATCTACGGCCATGCGCTGAAGCCCCAGCCGAAAGTGCGGGTGAGCGCCGAGAGCGCTGTGTCGCTGAAGGACATGCAGGCGCTGCTGCAGTCGGGCAAGCCGCCCCGTCGGAGAGGTACTCCGCTGCGAGGGCCTTGACAAGCCGCGCTACAATGCCGGGTTGATTTTTAGGCGTCATTTGTGTCGAACCCGGTATTTCGTTTCGCCACTGTCCAGGACCAGAACATCCACTGGTTTTTGAAGCGCAATTGCTCGGTCTCGCCGGCTCAGTTGGGCTGGCTGTATGCCTCGCTGTGCGTCGTGTCGCTGGGAATAGCCACTTTGTTCTGGTTCCAGGGCGCAGTGTTGATCCTTCCGTTTGCCTGGGTCGAACTGGCTGCGGTCGGCTTGGCGTTCCTTGTGTATGCGCGGCATGCGAGCGATGGCGAAAAGATTTCGCTCAAGGGCGGGCGGTTGGTGGTCGAGCTCGAGACGGCCGGACGCTTCGAGCGCGCGGAGTTCAACCGAGAATGGGTTCGCGTGGAGCCCAGCGCGGACGACCGCTCGCTGATCCAGCTGTCGGCCCAGGGGCGCAGAGTGAACGTGGGGCGGTATGTGCGCCCCGAGCTGCGGCCGGCACTGGCGCAGGAGATTCGAAGGGCCTTGCGCGAAACGTGAGGCCGGGCCCGGCGAGGGCGACGGGACTGGTTTGATTTGAGGTTATAGCTACAACACCATGAAGAGTATTTACTACAAGTTGGCTTCGCTGCTGCTCGCCTTGGGCACCTTGAGCCCGGCGGCCCAGGCCGTCAACGACCTCCCCGGTGGCCCGGCCGTGCGCCAGCTGAACCTGCACCCCGCCGTGACGCGCATCGCCGTTGAGCAAGCCTGGCTGCACTGGTTCATGCTGATCACCTGTATCGTGATCTTCATCCTGGTGTTCTCCGTGATGTTTTATTCCATCTGGAAGCATCGCAAGGACAAGGGCCACAAGCCGGCCAACTTCCACGAGTCGGTGACCGTCGAGGTGATCTGGACCATCATCCCTTTCCTCATCGTGATCGGCATGGCGCTGCCCGCCACCAAGGTTCTGGTCGCGACCAAGGACACGACCAACGCCAACCTCACCATCAAGGCCACCGGCTACCAGTGGAAGTGGGGCTACGACTACCTCCAAGGCGAAGGCGAGGGCGTTTCCTTCCTGTCGACCATCGACAGCACGCACCGCGAGATGTCCAACGATGGCGCCAAGGGCCAGATTCCCGATGATTACCTGCTCAAGGTCGACAATCCGCTGGTGGTCCCGGTCAACCAGAAGGTTCGCATCATCACCACCGCCAACGACGTGATCCACGCGTGGGGCATTCCGGCCTTCGGCGTCAAGCAGGACGCCATTCCCGGCTTCGTGCGCGACGCCTGGTTCCGCAGTGAAAAGACCGGTGACTTTTACGGCCAGTGCTACGAACTGTGCGGCAAGGAACACGCCTACATGCCGATCCATGTGAAGGTGCTCTCTGCGCCCGAATACACCGCCTGGGTCGATGGCCAGAAGAAGGCCATGGCCGCCAAACAGGACGACCCGGGCAAGGTCTGGACCTTGGGCGACATTCAAGCACGCGGCGAGAAGGTCTACGCCTCGAATTGCGCGGCCTGCCACCAGGCCAATGGCAAGGGCGCCGGCCCGATCAAGCCGCTGGACGGCTCGCCGGTGGTGCTCGCTGCCGACAAGGCGCAGGAGATCCAGGTGTTGTTGAACGGCCGCGGCGCAATGCCCGCCTGGAAGCAGCTGTCCGACACCGACATCGCCGCCGTCATCAGCTACACCAAGAACAACTGGTCCAACAAGACGGGCCAGCTGGTGCAACCGGCTGAAGTGCTCGCGCAGCGCGGCAAGTAAGCAGCAAAGAACGCATTAGGAACATCAAGATGAGCG
>JBKJTX010000247.1:0-10558 GCA_046590315.1 Ramlibacter sp.
GAGCACCTGGAGTTCACGGCCGAGGCCGGGCCCGGCGACTTCATCTATGTCCCGCCTTTCGTGCCGCATCAGGAGATCAATGCCAGCGCGACCGAAGCGCTGGAATGCGTGCTGTGCCGCAGCGATGGGGAAGCGGTGGCGGTCAATCTCGACATCGCTCCGGCCGAAAAGCCGGAGCAGGTGCTGTGGATCGACCCGACCCATCCGCGGGGCGGCGTGTGACCGATATCGCGATCCTTGTCGTTGAAGACAACCCGGACCATCGGGAGCTCACTCTGCTCGCCTTGCGCGAATGCTGCGACCCCGCCCGCATCGCCACGGCGGCTGATGGCGTGGATGCCCTTGATTTTCTGTTCGGTCGCGGTCCGCACGAGGGGCGCGACACGCGCCGGCAGCCGCGTCTCGTGATCCTGGATATGAAGCTCACCCGCCTGCACGGCCTGGACGTGCTCAAGGCCATGCGTGCGGACCCGCTGACTCAGGCCGTACCCGTGGTCATGCTCTCCTCATCCACGGAAAAAACCGAACTCGACAGTTGTTATGAGGCGGGCGCGAACAGCGTGGTGCGCAAGAGCCTGAACTACGACGAGATGCGCCGCAAAATGCGCCAGGTGTACGATTTTTGGGTCACGGTCAACGAGGCCAATCGCAACTCACGCGTGTAGCGCGTCAGACTTCTCCTACTGCGGCGTCGGCGGTTGCCGCTCGCCTATGCGGTTCCGGCCTACACGGCTGGGCTGGCTTCCTTCGTTAAAAGGAAAGCAGCAAAGGAATCTTGGCATGAATACCGAGAAGCAACCCAGCTCCGAACCTGAACCCGGTGTGTCGGCCCACGCCCAGCAGGGCGTTCAGCGACAGCGTCAAGCCGTGCGCTACCGGCGCGAGACACTGGTTCCCACCTTGGCGGTCGCCGCGGTAGCGGTGGCGGCAGTGATGACCGCAGTGATGGTCAAACGGGGCGACTTGATCGGCAGTGACCAAGCGCTCGTGGCACCGACCGCGCAAACGCAGGCAATTTCCGCCGATGCGGCCACTGCGTCTTCCAGTGGGAAGGCGCTGGCGCCGAACGTGCAAGGGGATGTGGTGACAGCGCCCCCACTCAAGCCAGCGGCGAAGGTGGCGCGCCCTGCGACCAGTTCGTTAGGCGGCAGTGCAGCATGCAGCAACTGCGGCGTCGTCGAAACGGTGGTCGCAGTGCATGAGTACGCCAAGCCGATCCCGAGCGGCTATCAGATGCATATCCGCATGGACGATGGCACGGTGCGCACGGTGGAGGCGCGCGGCGCCTTGGCCGCCGGTTCGCGCGTGGTGGTGGAAGGGCAGTCGATCCGCGCCTTGTCCGCTGCAAGTCAGGGATAGCACGACGGGCTCCCTGTGCCCCAGGTCGGAGCACCCACAGCTCTTTAGTCAGTGCGCGCGTTTGCTTCGCGCCTGTGCTGTAATAAATCGGGAAGAGTTACGACCGAAGTGCAGCAAAGCCTGCGCCCAGACTGGGCGGCGCGGCTTCACCAAGAATTGGAGGCTTACCGAATGTCCGCGTTTCCGTCATTCGCCAGCGCCGAGGCGCCGGTGCGGGACAGTGGCCGGTTAGAGGCGGGCGCCGCCGCGAGTCAGTTCATGCACGACATGAAGGCGGCCCTGGCCCTGCGGCCGCGCAGCATTGCTCCGAAGTATTTCTACGACGCGCGCGGCTCCGAGCTTTTTGATCGCATTTGCGAGCTGCCGGAGTACTACCCGACGCGCACCGAGATCGGCATCCTTGAGTCGAACGCGCGTGAGATCGCCGCGCAGATGGGGCCGCAGGCAGAGATCGTCGAGTTCGGTGCAGGATCGCTGCGCAAGGTGCGGCTGCTGCTGGAGGCGGCACAACAACCGGCGCGCTACTTGCCCATCGATATTTCCGGGGAGCATCTCGCGCGCTCGGCCATCGAGTTGCAGCGCGAGTATCCGGGTCTGGACGTGCAACCCATCGTGGCGGACTACTCGCAGCGCCTGCTGCTGCCCGCGCCCTTGCCCGGCTCGGGTCGGCGCGTGGGTTTTTTCCCGGGTTCAACGATAGGGAACTTCGCGCCGGAAGAGGCCCTGCGCTTCTTGCACGGCGCCGCCCAAGTGCTGCGCGGCGGGGCGCTGCTGCTGGGAGCCGACCTGGTCAAGGACCCGGACGCGCTGCATGCCGCATACAACGACTCGCAGCGCGTGACCGCCGACTTCAACCTCAACTTGCTGGTGCGTGCCAATCGCGAACTCGGCGCGAACTTTGCCGCCGATCAGTTCGCCCACAGCGCTTTCTACAACGCGCCATTGCAGCGCATCGAGATGCACCTCGTCAGCCGCATGCGACAGGCCGTGGTGCTGGACGGCGAAGCCCATGAGTTCGAAGAGGGCGAAACCTTGCACACCGAGAACTCGTACAAATTTACCGTCGAAGGATTGCGTGCGCTCGCCCTTCAGGCCGGCTTCGAGCCCGGTCCGGTGTGGACGGATGCGAAGCGCCTGTTCAGCGTGCACTGGCTGCACGCCCCCGCATGATTGGAGTGAAGGCACCATGAAAGCCATCTGGAACGGAACCGTGATTGCGCAGAGCGACGATACCGTCGTGGTCGAGGGCAATCACTACTTTCCCGCGAGTTCGCTCAACCGCGACTACACCACCTTCAGCAATCACCATACCAGCTGCCACTGGAAAGGCGAGGCGAACTATTACTCGCTGGTGGTGAATGGCGAAATGAACACCGACGCGGTGTGGTACTACCCGAATCCCAAACCGGAAGCCGAGATGGTCAAGGACCGTGTGGCCTTCTGGAAGGGCGTCAAAGTCGAACCCTGAGGAGGGGCTCTCATGGAAAAGATTCTAGAAGTCGACGTGGCCATGGTCGGCTCGGGTCAAGCCGCGCCTGCGCTGGCGGCGTCGCTCGCTCAGCGCGGTGAACGCGTGGCCTTGATCGAAGGCGCACTGCTGGGCGGCTCGTGCGTCAACGTCGGTTGCACGCCGACCAAAACCTTGCGCAAGAGCGCGCGCGTCGCGCACCTCGCACGCAGAGCGGCGGAGTTCGGCGTACACGTGGGTGAAGTCAAAGTCGACTTTGCCGCTGCGATGAACCGCATGCAGGAGCGCGTGGACGCGGCCCGCGGTGGCCTGGAAAAGTGGATGACGGGCAATGATCGCATCACTGTCCTGCGCGACTGGGGCTCCTTCAAGGGCCGCACCGCAGAGGGCTTCGATTTGCTGGCAGGCGAGCGGCCGATGCGCGCCAAGCGCGTGTACCTGAACACCGGCACGCGCGCCTTCATCCCGCCCATCCCCGGCATCGAAGGCGTGCCCTACCTCGACAACGTGAGCCTGTTAAAGCTTCGCACGGCGCCCACTCACCTCGTCATCGTCGGGGGCAGCTACATCGGGCTGGAAATGGGACAGATCTTCCGCCGGCTCGGGTGCGAAGTGACCGTGATCGAGACCGGTCCGCGCATCACGGCCCGCGAAGATCCGGAAGTGTCGGAGTGCATCGCAGATTTCCTCAAGGACGAGGGAGTGAACATCCTGACTGGGCAAGCCATCACAGGCGTTGAACGCGCGGGCGCAGGGGTTGCCGTGCAGGTGGGTGACAGGCGCGTCGAGGGCTCGCACCTGCTCGTGGCGACCGGGCGTTTGCCCAACACGGAACGTCTGAACCTGGCCGCGGTGGGCGTTGAGATCGATGCGCGCGGATTCATTCCGACCAACGGCCAGCTGGAAACCAACGTACCGGGTATCTGGGCACTGGGGGATATCAACAAGCGCGGCGCCTTCACCCACACCAGCTACCACGACCATGAAATCGTGTTGGCGAACCACGAGGGCGGAAATCGTTCGGCCGACGATCGCACCATGGTCTACGCGATGTTCACCGACCCGCCACTGGGCCGGGTCGGTTTGTCCGAGGCCGAGGCTCGCGCCAGCGGCAAGCGCATCCTGATGGCGACTTTCAACATGAGGGACGTCAGCCGCGCGAAGGAAGAGAGCGAGACCTCCGGCATGGTCAAGCTGCTGGTCGACGCCGAGACGGATCGCTTTGTCGGCGCCACGGTGCTTGGCATCAATGGCGACGAAATCATCCAGGTGATCAGCAATTTCATGGCCACTGGTGCGAGCTGGCGCGTGATGCAGGAGGCGTTGCCGGTTCATCCCACAGTGAGCGAGTTTCTGCCGACGATTCTGAAGAAGCTCAAGCCCCTGGCCTGAACCCGCAGGCGCACGCTTGGTATGCTCGTGCCATGATTCTGGCGCCGGCCCTCACTTCTCCCGAGCAACTGCGCGGTGCGCTGAGCGGCCAGGGCTACGCCGTTCTCGCGCCGGCTGCGGTGTGCGAGCTCGCGGGCTGCGCCCTCGCGGACCTGATGGCGCTGCGCGCGAGCTGGGATGACCTGCCGCCGGACAACTACTTGAAGGATGGCGGGCGCTACCGCAAGCGCCGGCACTCGTCCTTCACGATCGACCGTGGTTCTCTGATGCAGGCGCCGCACCGGGCCCACTGGCAACCGGTGGAATACAACGCGCTACACGGCGGCATGGAGCGCTGGTTCAAACCGATCCAGATGCCCGTGCTCGCGTCGAGCGCGTGGCAATCGCTGTTGCTGGTCCTCGGTGACATCAGTTCCGCGTTGAAGAAACCGCAGCCCTGGTTCGTCGAAGCCCACCAGTTCCGCATCGACACCGAAGGCGGCATCGGGCGGCCGACGCCAGAAGGCGCGCACCGTGACGGCGTCGACCTGGTGGCGGTGTTCATGGTCGCGCGCGAAGGCATCAAGGGCGGCGAGACGCGTGTCTTCGAGGCCGCAGGCCCCGCGGGCCAGCGCTTCACGCTCACCGAGCCGTGGAGTCTGCTGCTGCTTGACGACGAGCGCGTCATCCACGAGTCCACGCCGATCCAGCCGGTCGCCGAGCGGGGCTATCGCGATACGCTGGTCGTGACTTATCGCGCCGGTGGATTCCAGGGCGCGTGCTAGCTGCGCACGTCGGCGATGGGGTCGCTGCCGAAATCGGCGTGTGTCAAAAAAGCCAGTACCTTGGCCGCCGCCTGCGACGGAGAGTCGAGCACGCCCTTCTCCTTCATCCCAATGAAGTTGCCGATGTCGGGAAACTGGCTGACGTCACTGCTGCGCAGGTGGACTTGCATATCGGTATCGATGACGCCAGGCGCGAGCGAGCACACCTTCGCGCCGTTCGGGAGAGGCGCTTCCTCCAGCGCCACGCAACGGGTGAAATGGTCCATCCCGGCTTTGGCCGCGCAGTACGGCGCCTGCGACGCCATCGCGCGCCGGCCCAAACCCGACGAGATATTGAGCACCTTACGCTCGGCCTTCCAGGACCGCGTTGCGCGCAGGAAAGCCGAGGTAAGAAGCATGGGCGCTTCCAGATCGACGCGCATCACTTCGGCGAGATCGGCGGCACCGGTGTCCGAGAGTGGGGCGATGCGAGGCAGAAGGCCGGCGTTGTTGATCAAGGTGACAGTCGCGTAGGCACTCGCGTCGCGCTCGCCTAACCAGGTTTCGAGCCGGGTTGCCGCCCCCTCGGCGCGTGCCAAATCGTGCGGCCATTGCTCGCAGCGCAAGCTCTTCGCCATCGCGCGTTCGGCCAGCGACGGGTTCTGTTTGCGCGAGATGCACAAGAGCTCATGGCCCGCGTCCAACAGCTGTTCTGCCATTGCAAGGCCCATGCCGCGCGATGCGCCGGTGAGGATGGTGAGGTGTTGGGTCATCCCGCCATGGTAGCGGGCACGCCGCTCACGCGCTGACGACGATCGGAAAGTGAGCGCGCAGCCCGTCCGGGCCGGACTGAAACGGCACCGTCACGGCGGCGCGATCCTGTGCGTCAAGGCCTCGCCAGACCGGATCGCGCTCGTTGTGCAGGTCACCTGACACATAGAGCTGTGTCGTCAGCAATTCACGCCGGTCCAGCTTGACCTTTACGTGGATGTGCGGCGTGCGCCCGGCATACGCCACGGGCCGAATGGTGCGGAAGCGGTAACTGCCATCAGCGCCCACCGCAACACGGCCAAAGCCCTGGAAGCTCGGGTCGGCGCGTCCGCCATCGCCCGGATGGTGGTAGCGGCCCTGTTCGTCGCACTGCCAGATCTCCACCTGCCCACCAGCGAGCGGTTTGCCGTGCACGTCGGTGACCGTGCCTTCCACCCACGCCGGTTGACCCCGGCCATAAGTAAGACTGCCGTTGCGCAGGAGGTCGTGGTCGCTGTCTTTGGGCAATGCCACCGGGTAGAACGGGCCCTCCGTTTGCGACGGGGTCGCCCTGCGCGTCCCCGCGGTCTGCGCTCGCAGGGACGTCCACACGAAAGGCAGGGCGACAAGGGCGGCGCCGGCGCGGCGGCGATTGATGTGCGGATGGGCCACGGTATCCCTTTCGATGCCATTCTCTGATGTTTGCCGCGCGCGCGAGTTCCGGGCTTCAGAAAGTTGCGTTGCTGGTGAATGACAGGTGTTTCCCAGTGACGGGGTGCGGGAAGGTCAATTCGCTGGCATGCAAGAGCAACCGCGGCGCCGATTGAGCGATGTCCGGCGGCGCATAAAGGTTGTCGCCCAGAATGGAATGCCCGAGCGCCTGCAAGTGCACGCGCAGCTGGTGCGTGCGGCCGGTGATGGGTTCCAATTCGAGCCGGGTGGTGTTGGCGACGCGGTCGTGCGACAGCACGCGCCAACGGGTCTGGCTGGGCTTGCCGTTGATGTGGTCGACGATGCGCCGCGGACGGTTCGGCCAGTCGGCTGCCAGCGGCAAGTCGATGACATTCCAGTCGCCACTGACGGCTTCGACCGAGCCAGCGACCAGCGCCACATAGCGCTTTCCCACTTGGCGCTGCGCGAACGCGTGGCTCAGCGTTCGTTGGGCCTCGATTCCGCGGGCCATGAGCCACAGCCCCGAAGTGGCCATGTCGAGGCGATGCACAACCAACGCATCAGCATATTGCCGCTGCACGCGAAGAGACAGGCAGTCCTGCTTGTCTTCGCCCCGACCGGGCACGCAGAGCAGCCCAGCCGGCTTCTCGACAAGCAGCAAGTGCGCGTCGGCATACCGCAGTGATTCGGATAATTCGGTCATGACAGGGCCTCTGCATGGTAGGCCCCGTCTATTTCATATTCCGCAACGCCTGAGGCGCGGCGGCAGTTACACTCGCCGCAACCCGAACCCCCATCAAAACCAGGAGCCAGCAATGCTGTTTGGCAAGTTGCTGCCGCGCGAAGGCAATTTCTTCGAGATGTTCAACCAGCACGCCGACAAGATCGTCGAGGCGGCGCGCGCTTTCTCGCAACTGGTGGGGAACTACAGCGACGTGCACCTGCGCGAGCAGTACAACCGGGATGTCGACAACGCCGAGCGCGCCGCGGACAGGATCACGCATGAAGTGAATCGGCTGATCCACAAGACGTTCATTACGCCCATCGACCGCGACCAGATCCACAAGCTCATCAACACGATGGACGACGTCGCGGATCTGATCCAGGACTCGGCCGAGACCATGGCGCTGTACGACGTGAAAGCGGTGAATGAAGAGATCATGCGCCTCACGGATCTGAGCGTGAAGTGCTGTGACCGCCTGAAAGAAGCGGTTTACATGATCGGCAAGCTCGCCGATCCGGCCACGGCCGAGGCCGCACTCAAGACCTGCGAAGAGATCCACAACCTCGAATCCGACGCCGACCGCGTGATGCGCTCAGCCATGAGCAAGCTGTTCCGCGAGGAGCCGGACGTGCGCGAGGTGATCAAGCTCAAGGCGATCTACGAGTTGCTGGAAACGATCACTGACAAGTGCGAGGACGTCGCGAACGTCATCGAAGGCATCGTCCTCGAGCACAACTGAACATGGTCTCCGCACAAGCCGCCTTGTGGGTGGTCGTCCTGCTGGTGGCGCTGGCCCTGGCGTTCGACTTCATGAACGGGTTCCACGACGCCGCAAACTCCATCGCCACCGTCGTGTCAACCGGCGTTCTCAAACCGGGGCAGGCCGTTCTTTTCGCTGCTTTCTTTAACGTCGTTGCGATCGGTGTCTTTCACCTGAGTGTCGCGGCGACCGTCGGCAAAGGAATCGTGCAGCCGGGCGTGGTCGACACCCATGTGGTGTTCGGCGCGCTGGTCGGCGCGATCACCTGGAACTTTCTCACTTGGTGGTGGGGCATCCCCAGTAGCTCGTCGCACGCCCTGATCGGCGGAATCGTCGGCGCGGTAGTGGCCAAGGCCGGTGCCGGCATGTTGATCGCAGCCGGCGTCTGGAAGACGGTGGTCTTCATCTTCCTGTCGCCGGTGCTGGGCTTCATCCTCGGCTCGCTCATGATGGTGCTGGTGGCGCATCTGTTCAAGCGGGCCACGCCTGCCAGAGTCGATCGGTGGTTCCGGCGATTGCAGCTGGTCTCGGCCGGCGCCTACAGCCTGGGGCATGGCGGCAACGACGCGCAAAAGACCATTGGCATCATCTGGATGCTGCTGATCGCCACGGGGAGTGTGGCTGCCGGCGAGAAGTCGCCGCCGTCCTGGGTGATCTACAGCTGTTACCTTGCCATCGGCATGGGCACCATGTTCGGCGGCTGGCGCATCGTCAAGACCATGGGCCAAAAAATCACCAAGCTGCGCCCGGTCGGCGGCTTCTGCGCCGAAACCGGCGGGGCTCTCACCTTGTTCCTGGCAACCGCTCTCGGCATTCCGGTGTCCACCACGCACACCATCACTGGCGCCATCGTCGGGGTGGGCTCCACCCGTCGCGCCAGCGCAGTGCGTTGGGGCGTGGCCGGCAACATCGTCTGGGCCTGGATCTTCACCATTCCGGCATCTGCGTTCGTCTCGAGCATCGCTTACTGGGTCAGTCTCCAGATTTTTTGATCAATCTGAAAACGCTTCGCGTTTTCAGATTGGTCTGACTAGATGAAAAAGCCGGAGTAAATCCGGCTTTTTCATGGAGGGCCGGCTGCACGTTGTTCCGCCCGGCCTGGTGCCGCTGCGCGGGTCATCCGAAGCAACGCGCAGGATGACCCCCCTTTGAAAGAGCGCGGCTTTGCCGCGTCCCTTTCAACTGATCAACCACTTTAAAAACGCGCAGCGTTTTTAAAGTGACGGAGGATGGGGGTGCATGCGCGCCATCGGCCGCGAACGTGCATGCGTCGAAGGCCGGGACCCATGGTGTGCAGTCCCACCGACCCAACAATCTCCGTGCCCGCGAGAGCGACCAGGCGGCAGGCGTGGGCGTCAACCTTTTGGTGGTACTCGAGGCGCGAAGCATTCGGAGCATCCGGGGTCTGCAGCAAACCCGCGTAGACGCCTTCCTGACAGATCAGCGCGGCAATACCGGCTGCGTCGTCCGGTTCGGCGCTTCGGATCACGATGGCGTCGGCGGCTTCCTGGTGAGCGGCGTCCATGTCGAATCTCCTGGTTGGGTGAATGACAGCCCAATCTATCTCAGCTCGTCCACGCGCGGCAAATGCCGGCTGCGCATGGAGCGATGCCGCAACCGCCAGCTGCTACTGAGAAATTTTGCGGCCTTCTTCGACCTGGTACTCGAAATAGCGCTGCAAGCTGAAGACGATGCTGGACATCAGCACCGCCGTGCCAATGAGGAGCGAGAGCACCACGGCACCAATGGTGAACCAGTTGGTGCCCCCCGCTACTGCATCTTCCGCGGCCGCACGGTTGAAGCGGGCGTTCCACTTTTCGCGCGTCATGAGGCCGTAGACGATGGCGGTGAGCGCACACCCGGCGATGGTGAAGCCGAGCATCGGGATCAATACCCAGCTCCACTGGTCATCGAGACCGTAGCGCTGCACCCGCTGAATGCCGTACAGGCCAAGTGCTGTCGGAATCGGCAGCACCCAGCCCAGCATGTCGCCGAAGCCGTGCAGGTAGAAGCGGTGTAGCCCCAGGGGCCCGCCCAGAAAGGCGAGCCACGCTGCCAGCGTTTTGTTCTTCATCCGGCGGCCTGTTCCGGCGGCGTCATATCGCCTTCACCAAGCGGCTTTTCCATGAGGACGATGTCCAGCCATTTGCCGAACTTCCAGCCGCAGGACGTGAACGTGCCGACCGGGATGAACCCGAGGGCGCGGTGCACGCCGACCGAGCCGAGATTGGCCGAATCGCCGATCACGGCGATGAGTTTGCGGATGCCGATGGCTTCGGCTTGCCGTGTCAGCTCGGACAGCAATTCCTTGCCCAGGCCTTTCCCGGCGGCGTCTGGGTGCAGGTAAATCGAGTCTTCGGCCGAGAAGCGGTAAGCAGGCCGCGGCTTGAACCACTGGCAATAGGCGTAGCCGAGCACTTGCCCGGCGTGTTCGATGACGAGCCACGGCAAGCCCTTGGCCAGGACGTCGGCGCGACGGGCCGCCATCTCGGCCTCGGTCGGCGCCGTGGTCTCGAAAGTTCCGGTGCCGTTAAGTACGTGATAGCCATAAATGGCCGTGATGGCGGGCAGATCCTGGTCGTGGCTGGGGCGAACGGTGCTCATAGATGTCATTGAAGCTATAATCGTGGGCTCTACAGCGTGTCGCTGGCCGGGTGGCCTTATGCGCGTGTCTCAACGCTGGAAAGATC
>JBKJTX010000421.1:0-11633 GCA_046590315.1 Ramlibacter sp.
GGCACCGCCGTCGCCCGCGAAAATCAAACCACGCGGGTAGTTCCAGAGCAGGAAGCCCGCGGTGGAGCCGGCCAGCACCAGCACCACCCCTGCGATCTGCCGATCGCCCACCAGCAAGGCAACGTAGGCCAGGGCGAAGCAGCAGATCACCGCAACGATGCCCGCGAGCCCGTTGTAGCCGTCGATCAGGTTAAAGGCGTGCGGCAGGCCGGCCACCGCGAATACCGCCAGCGCCACACCCAACCAGGGCGCTGCCGTGAACGCAGACTGGATCGTGCCGATGCCCAGCGACGGAATCGACAGACCGAGCATCCACGCGGCCACTGCGGCGGCGACGACAGTGAAGGCCAGGCGCCGGCGCGCAGTGAGGCGATGCGTCAGATCCTCGCCGACGCCGCCGGCCACCGCAATGAGCGTCAGCGCCCACCACATGAGCGCCATGCCCGGATCCAGCTGGATTTTGTTGGGGATGGACAGGAATCGCTCGCCGACCACGATCCAGATCCAGCCTGCGGTGCACGCGGCCATCATCGCCACACCGCCCAAGCGCGGAATATGCCCCGTGTGGAAGCGTTGCGGGACGGAAAGGCTGTAGCGGCGGCCGCTGGTGCGAGCGAATCGCAGCAGCAAGCCGCACGCAATGGCGGAAACCGCGCCACACAGGATCAATAGAATGAGCATGCCCTCTTGCTTGTACTTGTTACGGGCGGCATTCTCTCATCCATGAACATTCTCTTGCTCGGCGCCGACGGCCAGGTGGGCTGGCGCCTGCGGCGCAGCCTCGCTGTACTGGGTCAAATGACAGCCCTGACCCGTGCGGACCAAGCGCCTTGGTGCGGCGATCTGGCCGATCCTGCCGGCCTCGCGCGGACCGTTCGCCTGCTGCGCCCCGACGTGATCGTCAACGCAGCTGCGTATACGGCCGTGGACCGGGCCGAAGCCGAGGCGCAGACCGCGTTCGCCATCAACGCCGAAGCCTGCGAAGTGCTGGCGCGCGAAGCGCAGACCAGCGGGGCCTGGCTGGTTCACTACTCCACCGACTATGTGTTCGATGGCAGCGGCACAGTCCCCTGGCGTGAGACCGATACGCCTCGTCCGCTCAATGTTTACGGCCAAAGCAAGTTGGCCGGCGAGGAAGCCATTGCGCGCGGCTGCGATCGCCACTTGATCCTTCGCACGAGCTGGGTGTTCGACAGCCGTGGGCAGAACTTTCTGAAGGCCATCCTGCGCGCGGCAGCCGAGCGCGAGTCGCTCGAGGTCGTCGCCGACCAATGGGGTGCGCCCACCAGCGCTGGACTGGTGGCGGATATCACGGCGGCGCTGTTGCAGCAGCTCGATCTCCGAAAGGCCGGGCTTTATCACCTCGCCGCTGCGGGGCACGCAAGCCGGCACCAATTTGCCCTGCACACGCTGGCGTGCGCGCAAAAGCTGGGGTTTCCCCTCAGGGCGGGGCCGGATGCGGTGCGCGCCACAGCCACTCGCGATATCGTGAACGCCGCACGCCGTCCACTTAACTCCCGCCTGGATACCCGGCGGCTGTGTGAAACCTTCGGTGTTGTTTTGCCGCCATGGGAACAGGGGGTTGAGCACGTAGTGACCGAGCTCGGCATCGACACCTACAAATCCACGGAAGACGGGGTGGCAGGATAGCCTGAACCGGCGGAACTTCCGCCTGCTGTCATCACCCAAGTCCACGCATGTTCGAAATTACCGACGCACAACGAACCACAGCGCCCTACAGCAGCATCTGTTACATCACCTGCGAATGGGCCGATGGCACCATGACGCGGGCATCGGGCGTCATCGTCGGTCTTAATGATGTCCTGACCGCCAATCACGTGGTCTACGATGTGACGCGGGGCGGCTATGCCGCCCGAATTTCGATTAGTCCAGGTGCCGATACGGCCCCGTTTCGGACGCCCTACGGAAGCTACGACGACGTCGCAGTCATTTATTCGCGCACCGGTAACTGGGACGCCAATGGTGACGGCCTTCTATACCCCTCCGAATCGCAGTACGACATGGTTGTGCTCGGGTTGCGAAGCAGCATCGGGGCAAGTGGCTGGCTCGGTGTCTCATCGGCCGTTGGCGCCTTCAGTGGCACGATCGACGGCTACCCTGCGCGCGGCACCGGGCTTATGGAAGAGGCGGTCACTGCGCAACCGTTGGCTGGCTATTCCGCCTTCGAAGTTCAGGCGAGCCTCGGCCCCGGTGCTTCCGGGGGGCCCTTGCTGCGCACCGACGCTTCAGGCGCCATCGTGGTTGCCGGCGTGCTTTCGAGCGGCGATGGCGCCTTGACCCACAGCACTTATGGCGGCTTCTTCAGCGGCGGCAACTGGGATTGGCTGCAAAACGCACTCACCGCCGACAACGTGGTCATGACGGGCGGACAGCCGGCCAGCGGCAACCTTTCCGCGTCGGCTGTTGGCGTGGTGAGCTACCTTGGCAGCGCCTTTGCGGACGTATTCCGTGGGACCTCGGCCAACGAGACTTTCCTTGGCTATGCGGGCATTGACACAGCAACCTTCTCCGGCAACCGCGCGGAGTATTTCCTGTCTCACAGCACGGGCGACGTCGTAGTCAACGACACGCACAGCGGCCGCGATGGCGGCGACCGACTGTCCGGTGTCGAACGTGCGGCGTTCGCCGACATGACCGTCAACCTGCGAATCGGCGATGCGTCTCGCAAAGTCAATGCAGGCGAACTCAAGCTCCTGGAGGAGCTCTACGTTGCATTTTTCAACCGCGTACCCGAGGCCGATGGTCTGCAGTTCTGGATAGAGCAGCGGCAGGCAGGCGCGTCCATCGCGACGATCGCCGACGCCTTCTATAACTCGGCCCTGCAATATTCCTCGCTCACCGGCTACACCGGCTCCATGAGCCACAGCGATTTCGTTCACGTGATCTATCGCAACGTGTTGGGCCGCTCCGATGGCGGCGACGCCCAGGGAGTGACCTTTTGGAGCCAGGCCCTGGCCGACGGCTCGCAGAGCCGCGGCTCGTTGGTGAGCGCAATTCTGCAATCAGCGCACACGTTCAAGGGCGACGCGACCTGGGGCTGGGTGGCCAATCTGCTGGACAACAAAGCTGAAGTTGCCCAGCGTTTTAGCGTCGAGATGGGCCTGAACTACAACACGCCCGAAGCCTCGATCTCCCGCGGAATGGAGATCGCGGCGGCCGTCACGCCCACCAGCACGGCGGCCGCGCTGGCCTTGATCGGCGTGCCGGACACTTTTTCGACGCTCGGCTGACACCGCGCCATCAAGGCTTCAGGTAACCGTTGATTTCCTCGATGGTCGAGGCATCGGCCATTCCGGCCAGCGCCAGCAGCCGAACGCGCGACAGCAAATAGATGTAGCGCGAGTTCGCGAGGTCGCGCATGGCCGTGACGCGCTGTTCCTCCGCGTTCAGGATGTCGACCAGTGTCCGGTTGCCGCCTTCAAAGGACCGCCGATTGGACTGGACCATGATTTCGCTGGAGCGCACCGCTTGCTCGAGCGCTTTCATCTTCAGCGTGCCTTCCGTGACGCCCCGGTATTCCTTCTCGACGCGCAGTCCCAGGTCGCGGCGGGTGGCTTCCAAAGCCTGGTCGACGCGCTCCAGATCGGCATGGGCCTGGCGCACCTGCGAGCTGACGTAGCCACCGGCGAAGATGGGCACGTTGAGCTGCACACCGATCGTCTTGTTTTCGTAGCGCGAATGGACGCTGGTGACGTTGTCGCTCTGACTGACCGACCATTGCGCGACCGCGTCCAGCGTGGGCAGGTGCCCCGCGCGCGCCTTGTCGATTTCGCGGCTTGCGGCCTCCCGCTGCGCCCGAAACGAACGCAGTTCGGGGCTGGTGGCTTCTGCCCGCTCCGTCCAGTCTTCAAGGCGGCCAGGGCCGACACCGGGGGCGCCCAACTTGTCCGGATCAACCGGCGCGATCCGCGTCACCGGCGCGTTAATCAGAACCTGTAGCTGCCGCCGGGAATAGTTCACCTGCTGACGCGCTTCGAGTTCCTGGGCAAAGGACAGGTCCACTCGTGCCTGGGCCTCGTCGATATCGGTGCGCACACCCGCGCCGGCGGTGAAACGCTTGCGTGCCGCGTCCAATTGAGTCTGGTAAGCCGTTTTTTGGGCGGAGACCAACGCCAATTGATCCTGTGCCAGCAGACCTTCGAGGTAAGCAGACGAGACACGGACCGCCAGGTTCTGCAGTTCCCTGTCCAGTTGCGCCTCGGCATCCGCGACTTGGGCCTTGGCCTGTTTGTAGTCCGCAATCTGGTAAGGCCGGAAGATCGGTTGGCGGATCACCAGCGCGCGCGAACCGCTGAAATACTGGGTATCGTTCGTCACTGGCAGACCGCCGGCCCCCGGCGTCGTCGATGTCAGATCGTTCTTGTTGCGCGTTGCATTGATCGAGATGTTGGGCAACAGTTGCGCGCGGGCCTGCGGTAGGCGTTCCCGTTTGACATCGGTGGCTGCGCGCACGGCACGGATCCGCGCATCCTGTTCGAGGGCTGCGCGATAGGCCTGCGCGAGCGTCAAAGTCACTTCGGTAGCGGGCGGCGCTGCTGCAGTGGACGCGTTGCCGGCCGGCTTGGATGATTGTGCCCAAGCAGAGCCCAGGGCCAGGGCCAGGAGGCCCACTGCGCCGGCACGCAAACTGTGAATATTCATGCTTACTCTTCTTTCATGGCGGCCGCGAGCCGCTTCGTCAATGGGTGGGTCAGATAGGCAAGCATCGAACGCTCACCGGTCTTCAGAATGACTTCGACCGGCATGCCCGGTTGCAGCGTGCGCTTGCCCAGTTTTTTGTATCCCTCGGGTGTCACGCTCACGCGCGACAGGTAGTAGGGCACGCCCGTCTGTGGATCGGTGAGCAGGTCACCCGAGATCGAAACCACTTTGCCGTCCACGACCAGCGTCGGCGAGTTTGCAAACGAGTTGAAGCGGATGTCTACCGGCAGACCCGCGTGGACCCGGTCGATCAGGTTGGGCGCCACGCGAGTTTCCACGAGCAGCAGCTCGTTCTCGGGCACGATGTCCATCAACTTCTGCCCGGCCTGGACCACGCCGCCGACGGTCTGGACGGCCAGCCCCACGACTTGGCCCGACGCGGGAGACTTGATGTCCACTCGCCCGAGTTCGTCGCCGAGCGCCCTGACCTTGCCTTCATCGGATTGCACTTCGCGAGTGACCTCTGACAACTGGCCCTCCACTTCCTTTCGGTATTCCTGCTGACGGGAGATCACCTTCTGGCGAAGCTCCGCAACGGTGCGCTGTCCGCGCGTCGTATTGCCCAGCAGCTCGGCCATCGAGCTGTTCACTTCGGCCACCGAGCGTTCGAGTTCCAGCTGGCGGTTGCGCGGCGCATAACCTTCCTTCACCAGCTCGCGAGTCTGCTGCAGCTCCTCGTTGATCAGTTTCAGCTGACTGCGGCGACTTGTGAGCATGGCCTCATAGGCTTGCAAAATACCTTGCTGGCCCTGAATGCTTTCCTGCAACCCTTGCAAGTCGGCCTGCAACGACGAACGGCGCGCCAGAAAAAGCTGCTGCTGTGTCGACATCTGGGTGCTGATCAGGGGGTCATTCGCAGCTTTCTGCAGGTCCGGGTGAAACGCAATCGTCTTGGCACCCGACTGCTCAGCGAGCAACCGGCCCTGCATTGCCCGCAGGCCCAGGTAGTGCTGGCGGATCGACTCAAAGTTCGCGCGGGAGGCGGCTTCATCCAGCTTGACCAGGAGCTGGCCTTCCTTGACGCGGTCACCTTCGCCCACGAACATTTCCTTCACGATACCGCCGGTGGGATGCTGCACCGCCTTGCGCTTGGTGTCGATGGCAATCAGGCCCTGACTAGGAACCCCTTCGTCCAGGGGCGCGAAAGCGGCCCACAGGAGAAAGCCTCCCAGGCCGATGGCGAGGGTCCAGAGTCCGATCCTCGACGCGCGCGAAGAATCAGCGCGAGCGGCAATGGAATCGGCGAGCGTATCCGCCTCGGTCTCTGCCGGGACCTGCGTTGAAGTTTTAGACAGCAGTTTGAGGAATTCGGTCTTGGCCATGACTACTCGATGTGAAATAAAAAGGGGCGCAAATTCAAGCCGGTTGCGGCGAGCCGAGCGCGGGGTCGGGTTTGTGGGGAGGCTTGGGTGGTTGCAATGCGGCAATGACCGCTTCACGCGTTCCGTCCGCCTTGATCTTGCCGTCCTGCATGACGACCACCCGATCGGCAACCGCGATGGCGCCGGGCCGGTGGGTGATGATGAACACCGTCTTGCCCTTGGCCTTGAGTTCCCGCACGGTCCTGACGAGGGCCGCTTCGCCGGCCTCGTCCAGGTTCGCATTCGGTTCGTCGAGCACCAGCAGGGCAGGATCGCCGTAAACGGCGCGAGCCAGGGCAATCCGTTGGCGCTGGCCTCCGGACAGCAGGCCACCGGCTTCACCGATGGGCGTGTCATAGCCCTTGGGAAACCGCAGGATCATTTCGTGCAGCCCGGCACAACGCGCGGCCTCGATGACCTTCGCGGAATCGACCTCGCTGAATCGCGCAATGTTCTCCGCAATGGTGCCCTCGAACAGTTCGACGTCCTGCGGCAAGTACCCCACGTGCGGGCCGAGTTCGAGCCGATCCCACCCACTGATAGGTCGGCCGTCGAGCAGCACTTCGCCATGCACGTCCGGCCAGATGCCCATGATGGCGCGCGCCATGGTCGACTTGCCCGATCCCGACGCGCCCACCACAGCCACCACCGTGCCCGCAGGCACCGCAAGGTTGATGCCCTTCAGGATGGGCATCTGGCGCCCCGGCGCGGTCGCCACCAGATCGCGCAGCGTCACCTCGCCGGTTGGGGCTACGCGAGAC
The DNA here is from genome assembly GCA_046590315.1 of Ramlibacter sp. Classification (GTDB taxonomy): domain Bacteria; phylum Pseudomonadota; class Gammaproteobacteria; order Burkholderiales; family Burkholderiaceae_C; genus Ramlibacter. Next base: position 6,845 of record JBKJTX010000421.1, read on the forward strand.
AGATTGACGTCGCGCTCAGGGTTATCTGTCAGCAGTTGCTCGAGCCTGAGGAACGCGGCATAGGCGGCACTCGCGCTGCGCCAGGCGCCAACGATCTGGTCGATCGGCGCCAGGGCCCGGCTCATCAACAAGTTGGCCGCAATCATGGCGCCGGGGCTGATTTGTCCGTCAATGACCAGCAACGCGCCCGCACCCAACGACAGGGACTGCTGGGCGTATCGAATCAATTTGCTCCAGGCCATGATGCGGCTGTTGACATCCTGGGCTTCGGAACTGCGTGCCAGGAAGGTCCCCTGCCAGACGGCCCAGCGGCGACGCAGGTTGGCCAGCATCCCCATGGACTCGATCACTTCCGAATTGCGCAACTTGCTTTGTAGGTAGGCGTTGACATCACCGCTCGCCTTGAGCGCGGCCTCGGAAGGCGCCACGCTGTGCCGGTGGCCATACCAGGCCAGCGCGCCCTGGATCACTGCGAATACGATGGCAAGCACGCCGAGCCACGGATGCAACAAGAACGTGACGACGATGTAGATCGGCGCCCACGGAGCGTCGAAGAAGGCAAAGATCCCGTTGGCGGTGAGGAATTGGCGAATCTGGATCAGGTCGGAGAACGCCCGGGCCGGAGCTGCCTTGGTCTGGCCCAGGTAAGTCTCGAAGCTGGCATTGAAGACGCGGGTGCTGAGTTGCTGGTCAAACCGCACGCCCGCGCGCACCAGGACCCGCGAACGCGACCACTCGGAGAAAGCCATCATTGCCAGCATGAACAAGGCGATGAGCGAGACCACCAGCAGCGTGAGCTCACTCTGGCTGACCAGCACGCGGTCGTACACCTGGAGCATGTACAAAGTAGGAACCAACATCAGCAGATTGGCGACCAGGCTGAACAGTCCCACTGCCTTGAACTCGCTACGGAAGGCCCAAAGGGCGCGCGTGAGTTCGCTGCGCTCGAAGAAGGAAGGCGTTTTCATTGTCTTGGTCTCTTAGATGGCAGGGACGAGCGCCTGACCCGCCGCGGGGGCACGCGCGGCCTGGGCTGCTTGTTGCGCCTGGGCGGCCGCCTTTTGCATGGCGGCGAGAACTTCGTCGCGCGGGCCGAAGCCTTGCATCTGACCGTCGCGCAGGACCAGCAGCTTGTCGGCGACGGACAGGATGCTTGCGCGATGCGTCATCACAACGAAAGTGACGCCGCGCGCCTTCAAGTCGGTGATGGCCGATGCCAACGCGGCGTCACCGGCTTCGTCCAAACTGGAATTGGGTTCGTCGAGCACAACGAATCGCGCGTCGCCGTAGATCGCGCGGGCGAGGCCGACCCGTTGCCGCTGGCCGCCCGATAGCATCATCCCGTCGCGGCCTACTTCTGTTTCGTACCCGTCCGGCAGGCCGAGGATGAACTCGTGCAAGCCCACAGCTTGCGCAGCGGATTCGACCATGAGTGCGTCGACGTCTCCAAAGCGAGCGATGTTTTCCGCGAGGGTGCCGTCAAAAAGCTCAACACCTTGCGGCAGATAGCCGACGTGGGGGCCGAGCTTGCCCTTGTCCCATGCGTATACGTCCGCGCCGTCGAGCCGGACCTTGCCCGCCATGGTGGGCCAGAGCCCGATCAACAAGCGTGCCAGCGTGGTCTTGCCGGAAGCCGACGGGCCGATCACTGCCAGCACTTCGCCCGGATGAATTGCAAAATTAATCCCGCGCAGGATCGGAACGGTGCTGCCGGGGGCGCTGGCAACCACATTGTCTACATGCAGAAGTCCCTTGGGCTCTGGCAGCTCCATGGATTGGGGCTTGGCGGGAACATCCGACAGAAAGGCATCCAGCCGGGACCGGGACTCACGGAAGTTGATCCATTGACGCCAGTTGGCCACCAATTGCACCAGCGGCGCGAGCACGCGGCCGCCCAGGATGGAGCCGACAATCATCATGCCCGCGCCGCCATTGAGCTGATTGCGCAGCAACAGCCAGGCGCCCAGGCCCAGCAGTGCCGACGACAAGGCAATCTGCAAAAACTTCATGATGGACATGTAGGTTCCGGCGCGTTCGGACGCGAGCGTCTGCAGACCGAGGAACTCCTTCTGCTTTTCCATCCAGCGCTTGTGAATGTCCTTGAGCATGCCCATCGACTCGATCACCTGGGCGTTGCGCAAGGTGCTGTCGGCATATTGCTGCGCGGCGAACGCGCTTCGGTTGGCGGCAAGGAGCGGCGGCTGGGTCGCGCGCTCGTTCAACCATCCGACCAGCACTTGAACCAGCGCGCCCACCAGCGCCAGCCAGCCCAGGACAGGACTGACCATGAAAATGATGACGAGAAACACCAATGCGGCCGGGGCTTCCATCGCGGCCGTCGGCACCTGCGAAGACAAAAAGTCCCGAAGGATTCGCAAGTCGGTCATCGGCTGACCCGTGCCGCCCTGCTGCTTGCGCAGGTTTGCCGAAAAGATAGCGTCGAACACGCGTTGGCTCAACTTGCGTTCGAGGCCCAAGCCGGCCTGGTGCATCAGCTGCGACCGCGCCCATTCGAGCATTTCCATCACGATGAAAGCGCCAATGACAGCGATCGTGAGCATGGCGAGCGTGAGGTGGTTGCGGCTCGATACGACCCGGTCGTAGACCTCCAGCATGTAGTAGCTGGGCGCCAGCACCAGGAGGCTGGACACCACGCTGAACCAGGCGGCGCGGCGGAACAAGGGCGACTGGCTGTAAAACGCGTCGCGCAATTCGGTGGATTTTGGATTGTTCATTGGGCTGCCTCCTGGACCTTCACATAAGCAGGCGGCTGGCCGAGACGCCCCAGCGCCACGGTGGAGGTAGCCACTGCGTCTTGGCCTTCTACCTCATCGGCAAACCAGAAAGAGAGTTCGAACGCGCCCTTGCGATTGCGCGCAAGCACGACTTCGCGCAGCTTCTCGTTGTGAAAGCGCGCTTCCTGCGCGGGCGACAGCGCCACCTCGAAGCGCATTCGTCCGTCCAGCGTATACATCGAAAGCTGCCCTGCCTTCACGCCCAGCGTGTGGCGGTCGAAATAGACCGGAGAGTTGTCCAGAAATTGAAGCATGGGCAGCGGCTGCTGCCCCAAGCGGGACAAGTGCAACGGACTGGCCGGGTCTTGAAATACCATCCGGGCAGTGCGGCAGACCGAGTAGATGGCATTGCACACCATTTGGGAGCCGATATTCGGAAAACGCTCACGCAGCGACTTGTACGTCAGGTGATGCAAGGTCACCCGGTTCCAGCAACGGTTCTGTTGCACAACGGGTGCGAGCGCGTTGCAGACCTGGGCAAAGGCCATCTGGAGGGCCAGTAGCCGGTCATGCTGCTCCTTGGAGGCATCGAGCTGCAGCCGGATTGAGTTGGACTTCATATAGGAGGATCATACCCTCGCTCCTATATGAAGTCTATTTCGGATGAGCAATTTGCTCGGGTATTGCCTTAATCCAATGGCGGGTACCGCAGTGACGTATCCGCCACCGCGATGAAATTCGGGTTCAAGACCGGCAGATGGAGGCCATAGCGCAGCGGCTGGCCTTCTGGATCGAGCACGGCGCCGCCCGCTTCTTCCAGTACTGCTTGCGCGGCGGCAGTGTCCCACTGACTGGTCGGGCCCATGCGGGGATAGATATCAGCGCGCCCTTCCGCAATGCGGCAAAACTTGAGCGAACTGCCCGCGCCGACGAAACTATGCTCCCCCCGCAGCTGGGCGAGCCAACGCGCCAGCGCCTCCCCTCCATGCGAGCGGCTCCCAATGACTCGCAGGGCCGTGTCTGGCTCGTACCCGGCGCGCAGGGGCAGCGTCCGTTGCGACGTGCGCTTCCAGGCGCCCAGGCCGCGTGCTGCATAGAACAGTTCGTCCAAGGCGGGCGCGAACACGACGCCTGCAACCGGCCGACCCTCGTCGATCAAGGCGATGTTGACGGTGAACTCGTCGTTGCGCTTGAGAAACTCCTTGGTGCCATCCAAGGGGTCCACCAGGAAGAATGGCCCGTCGCCATTGCTCGCCCCCGAGGTCGACTCCTCCGACAAGATGTAGACGCCTGGAAAGTGGTGCTCCAACCCGGCGCGAATGACGGCGTCCGATCGCAGATCCGCCTCGGTGAGCGGCGACGCGTCTTCCTTGGCCCAGCTGCGTATGCCGCCCTCGGCGTACACCGCCATCACTTCACGGCCGGCCGCTAGCGCAACGTCGCACAGCAGCTGGAGAAAGGCGCCATCGATCCTCATGCACGGCGGCCGCAACGGTCGAGCCTACGCCTGCGCGTTGCGCTTGGCATCCGCCTCGGCCAGTTCAGCTTCGTACTCCGCCACCAGCGGACCGAGCTCTTCGAGCAGGGGTTTGAGGTAGGCCTCGTACTTGCGCCACCGGTTGGTGGAGCTGGTGTAGATCGGCTTACGAACCTGCGTGACGCTCGCGGTAAGCACCTTGCGCTCGTTCTCGTAAAACTTCAGGCAGGCGTCGTCCCATGGCAGGCCGAGGTAGTCAATGATGCGACGGGCCTGGCCTTCAAGGTCAGCCACCATGTCTTCATAGCGAACATGAAGGATCTTGTCGCCCATCAGCTGCGACCAGTGCTTCATGTATTCGTTGTACAGCCGGTAGGCCTTGCCCAGGTCCCGCAGGTCGTAGGAAAAGTTGATGCCGTCAGGGAAGAAAATCCTGTACTCGGACAGGCAGATTTCGACCGGGTGCCTGCGGGCGTGAATAAAGTGCGAGCCGGGGATCACTGCATCGAGCACGCCAACCCAGTTGTAGTTGCCAGGCATCTTGTCGACCACACGCGTGGGCTTCGGTCCGGCAAAG
>JBKJTX010000052.1:0-5900 GCA_046590315.1 Ramlibacter sp.
CCCTGTCAGTGCGACGGAGCTGGGCTACTTGGATGGCGTCACGAGTGCGATTCAAACGCAAATAAACGCCATCACTTCGGGCGCAATGCAGTACGTGAGCACGACCAACGCAAGCGCGGCGGCATCCGTCACATTCACCGGCTTTGCCGCTGGCTTTGATTACATGGTTGTCGTGAACGGGCTTTACTTGTCGGCGGCGAACTTTCTTCAAATTCGCCTGCGCAACGGTGGAGTCGCTGACTCGGGAGCTGACTACGCATGGAGCGCAGCGAGGGTCGGAACCAGTGTGGTCACTGGCGAAAGCAGCTCCGGCACGATAGGCGCATTCCGCCTTCTTTCAAGCCAATGGGGAGCGTCGTCAACCGCCCGGCAATTCCTGCGCTTTCTCATCTCAAATCCTGCCGACACCACCCAACCGCGCGCGGTGGAATTCTCGGCTTTGTTCAACACTGGCGCGTATGAGTATTGCCACGGTCATGGAGCGTACCTCTCGGCAACGGCGGTCGATGGACTGACGATTTTTCCCGCAGCCGGCACCTTCACGGGCACGTTCATCCTCTACAAACTCGCTCGGAGCTAACCCATGAAAAGGTACATCAACGGCGAGCCGGTGGAAATGTCGGCGCAGGAAGAGGCGGCTTTCGAGGCATCCCGTGCGACCCCACTCGCTGCATCCAAGGCCGATGCAGCAAAGGCAATCGATGCCGAAGCCGACGCGATCTACGGCGCGGTACTGGGCAATCGCTCAGCCGAGTACATGGAAGCCGAATCGGATGCGACCGCATACAAGGCGGCGGGGTACACAGGAACGGTCCCGGCTGGCGTGAAGTCATGGGTTGATGCCAAGGCAGCGGCCGGAATCACATGGACGAACCAGCAAGCCGCAGACGACATTCTTGCAACTGCCGCAGGCTGGCGCTCGGCAAAAGCAGCCATTCGCGCAGCACGGTTAGCCCGCAAGGAGCAGATCAAGGGCGCATCGGACGCCGCCGCTGTTGCCACCAGCCTGGCCGCGTGGAAGGCCACCGCTGCCGCGATTCGCGCGCAACTCGGAATCTGACTGTAAATGCCCTGGGTCAATCTTCCAGACCTCGCGCAGGGGCTTAACCTCGACGCGACACCCGAGGAACTGCCACCGGGCACCGCCACGGGCGGCAAGAACGTCCGCTATCGCAACGGCTACGCAGAGCGTTCGGGCGGCATTTCAACGGTCTACACCACGCCGCTGGTCGCGCCGTATCACATCGTTCATTACACAGTCGGCACAAGCCGCTTTGTCGTCTACGCCGGAATCCAAAAAACCTACGCCGATGACGGCACGACACAGACCGACATTACCAACGCCAACAACACAGGCGCGATTGATGACAGGTACACGGGCGGAATTTTTAACGGCGTCTACATCCAGAATAACGGCGTGGACGTTCCGCAGTTCTGGGGCGGCAATGTCGCACTCAATCTCGCAAACCTCACGGCATGGCCCGCTGGCTACAAAGCCGGATGGCTGCGACCCTTCAAGAACTACCTCATTGCTGGCGACATTACGCGGGGCGGTGTTCGTGAACGCGGCACGGTCCTGTGGTCGCACCTGGCCGACCCCGGCACCATCCCCACAAGCTGGGACATTGCCGACCCGACCAAGGACGCGGGCGATCAGACCCTGGCCGAGACAAACGGCACGCTCATCGACGCGATGGCGCTGGGTGACACGTTCGTCATCTACAAAGACGACGCGATCCACTTCGCTCAGACCATCCAGAGCAATCAGATTTTCAGGTTCGGGCGCTTCCCCGGCAACACGGGATTGCTGGCTCGCGGCTGCGTGGTCAACACGCCGCAGGGGCATGTGTTCCTGACGCCCGGCTTTGACGTGGTTCTGTTCACCGGGCAGGGTGAGCCTCAGTCGATCATCAACGGCGTACTGAAGACGTGGCTCGCGTCCAACATCAATCTCGATTACGCGACCCGCGCGTTTCTGGCGACCAACCCCGCGACCAATGAGGTGCTCGTGTGCTTCCCGTCCGGCGCATCGCAAGTGTGCGACATGGCGCTGGTCTGGAGTTGGGTGGACAACAAGTGGTGGAAGCGCGACCTGAGCAACGTCACCTACGGGTCTACGGGACAGGTAACGCTCACGAGTAGCGATCCGTGGTCAGCAGACTCTGGCTCGTGGGATTCCGACACGACGATATGGAATTCATCCGACTTTGCACCCAATAGCCCGCGCCTGATCCTGACCCGCACGACTCCTGCTCTGGCGATGTTCGATGCATCGAGCACTGACTATGGCTCTGCGTTCACAGCGACGGCGGAATGGACAGGGATGCACTTTGACAGCCCTGAAACCGTCAAGCTGGGCCGGGGCGTGCGACCGAAGATCAAAGCGGCAGACGGCACTGTGGTTTACGTGCAGGTTGGCTCCGCGATGGTGGCGAATGGCTCGATCACATGGAGCGATGCGGTTACTTTCACAGTCGGCACGGACATAGAAGTCAACACCTTTGCCTGTGGCCGCTTCCTTGCCCTGCGGTACTACACCACGGGTAGCGCGACATGGCGCACTAGGGGCGGGCAAATGGACATTGCTCCGCAGGGCAGGTACTAGGGTGTACGCGCCTCTATTTCCTCCGTTCGGCACTGATGCGGCGGGGTGGCAGGGCTTTGTCTTTGAGGAGTTGAACCGCATATCTCGCGCGCAATACGACCCACGCGACATTCTCTCGTTCAACGCACTGGCCGCTGCGCCGTCACGCCCCCGCATCGGCATGGTTGCCTATGCCAATGGCATAAATTGGAATCCGGGACGCGGCGCTGGCCTGTATTTCTACTCGACCGAGTGGAATAGCGTTGTATCGGTCGGCTCTGGCGGCACGGTCACACAGGCCACAAACAAAGCAACCGGCGTCACGCTCAACAAACAGACCGGCGAAATCACGCTGAATAACGCGGCATTGGCAGCGGGCACGGTCGTTTCCTTCACCCTCACCAATTCCGCCATCACAGCAAAAGACGTGCTGGTCCTAAACCACGTATCGGGCGGCACGCTGGGCGAGTACGGCTTGAACGCGGCTTGTGCTGCGGGCTCCGCTGTCATCTACGTGCGCAACAACTCTGCCGGTTCGCTGTCAGAGGCTCTCGTGCTTCGCTTCACCCGCTTACCCGGCGCTACTTCATAACCGAGGGCAGACATGCCAGCACCTTCCTACCTCAACTCCCTTCCCCCGGAGATTCTCCAATACCTGTCCACCACGAAGGATAGCCATTGGGCAGACCCGAACAGCGGATACACGTACTACGGATCGTGGGACCCGGCGATGGGCGGGGATGAGGGCGGGCCGGGCGGCTTCAACCCGATGCAGGGCATCACGGGCGAATCGAGCCAGACGTTCGGCACTGCGCACGGTGCGGCACCGGAAGGTCAGCGCATGGAAGTGCCAATGTATGACGCGACTACGGGCCAGTTTCAGAACACGCGGGGCGGCTGGTATGGCTCCGTGCCGATGGATACCGCTGACAAGATGGGGCTGGCGCTGGCGGCGGCGATTGGCGGATATGGCCTGTATGCGGCAGGCGGCGCTCTGGCGGGGGGTGAAGGCTTTGGCGGTGCTGGCGTAGGCGAGAGCGTCAGCGGGGCCTATGGCGCGACTCCGCAAGAGCTTGCTGCGGCAAGTGGGAGCTACGGTAGCGGACTGGAAACCATGCCCTACCTCACCAACACCTTGCCGGAGGCTGGCGCGAACATGGCGGCGCGTACCCTGCCCGCTGGCTGGGGTACGGCTGCTGGCACTGCTGCCGCGACTGGTGGGACTACCGCAGCGACTACCGCAGCGACCGGCGCTGGCATTGCTGGCACCGGCATCAGCGCAGGCCAACTGCTCGGCGCTGGCGCTGCATTGCTGGGCGGTGCAGCGGGCGCGCAAGGTCAGAAGGCCAACACCTCGCAGACCCGCGACATCCCCGAATGGCTCAAGCCCTATGTGAACGGCTCGGGCGGCTTGCTCGATATGACGCGCACCAAGCTACAGGCCGACATGGCACCGGGCGGAATGCCCGGCTATGACGCGATGAAGACGGCGGGGCAAGGATTGCTCTCGCAGCCCGTGGCAGGCAATGGCTTTGACCGCTTCTTTGGCAATGGACTGCTGGCATCGCGCCCGTATTAAGGAAAAACCATGAGATTCCAAAACGACAACGCCGATTATCAGCAACCGGGAAACTATCCGGGGGCGCAGCCCCGGCGGGATCAATGGGAGCAACCAGCCATCAGGCGCAGGGCTATTGCCATCCGCAGGTGCTTCGATGCCCGGCTATGCGGGCGGATACCAGACGGCAAGCATGGGTGGGCGGCCCCCTGGCACTGGACCACTGGGCCAATCCCCCATGCGCTTCATGTACTAAGGGGAAAAGAACATGCCAACTAATTTCATGCCGCGTCAGTCGGCAGGGTTCGGTGCGTCCGCAAACCTCGGGATGGGGATGCGCGGATACCAACCCTCGCCCTATCTCAATTCGCAGATTCAGGGCTTGCAGGGCCAGTTCAACCAGAACCTACAGCGCAACGTGCTGCCCGGCATCCGTCAGGGCGCAGTCGCAGCGGGCGGCGTGGGTGGCTCTCGTCAGGGTATCGCTGAAGGTATTGCCGCAGGCGATGCAGCGACCGGGTTCGCCAATGCGGCCACAAACATGCTCGGGCAGGACTACCAAGCTGACCGGGGCCGCGCTGTGCAGGAGCAAGGGCAGAACCAGCAGTACGCGCTGGGTCAACAAAACAACGCGCTCGGCTTCCTGAACAGCGGGCGCAATTACTCGGTCCAGCAAGGCCGCCTCGGGCTCGACAACCGCTCCGCCGACCAGCAGTTCGCGCTCGGCTTGGGCGGCATCGCCAATCAGTCGCAGGCCAACACCAACAACCGCGACCTCGGGTTTGCCAATGTGGGCCTGGGCTATGGCGGCTTGCAAAACCAGCGATACGCCACCGACGCGAACACGGGCCTGGGCTATGCCGGGCTGGGCAATCAGCGCGACATCGCCACTATGGGCAACCAGACGCAGCGATACCTGGGCGATCAGAGCAACGCGACATCGCGCTACTCCACCGACGCCAACACCGGGTTGGGCTACGCGGGCTTGCAAAACCAGGCCGGCATCGCTGGAATGCAGAACCAAACCCAACAGCGCGGGCAGGATTTGAACTACGCCGGTCAAATGGCCGGATTCGATACCCAGCGATACGGGATTGATTCACAGGCGAACACGGCAGCGGGACAACTTGCGCTTGGCAACCGGCAGGCAGACAACAGCTTCACGCTAGGGCAAGGCGCGAACGCGAATCAGGCGCGCAGCATCGATAACCAGTACAGCCTGGGGCAGGGCAACCTGGCGCTAGGAAATCGGCAGGCTGATAACACTTTCCAGCTCGGTCAGCAGCAAAACGAGAATCAGCGTTACTCGACCGACACGAACGCGGGCATTGCGCAGGGTCAGTTGGGGTTGGGCTATACCAACGCGAACAACACTATGGCGCTCGGTCAGCAGGCGAACACGAACCAGGCCACGCAGATCGGCAACAACTACGCGCTGGGGCAAGGCAATCTGGCACTTGGACAGACCAACGCGGCCAACAGCTACAACCTCGGGCTCGGCCAGAACGCCAACCAGGCGACGGCGAACCAGAACGCGCTGACCATCGGCCAAGGGCAGTTGTCCAACGTACAGAACGGGCAAATGCTCGATTTTTACGGAAATCAGCGCGCACAAGATACGGCACAGGCTCTCGCCGGCAGCCAGATTTACAACACAGGCGTCCAAGGCGGATGGATTCCCATCAACAACGCCAGCAACGTCTACGGCAACTACAGCGGCATGGGCACCACTAACGGCACGACCTCAAGCGGCGGCGG
>JBKJTX010000072.1:0-3268 GCA_046590315.1 Ramlibacter sp.
CTCTTCCTGTGCCAGTTGCAGGCCGATGCGCACTTCGCGTCCATCCGCGAGCGAGGGCACGCCGTAGCTGCGCACCAGGTGCGTGAGCTGTTTGGCCAGCCGCGCGCGCAAGGGCAAGGTGTTCAAGTCTTCCACCAGACCGAACAGCTGGCGGATGCGCCGCGCGTGCAACCGCAGCAGCGCTTCGTACAGTTCGACGTGCTGGGACAGGACCTTGCGCAAGTCGCCGCGCGATACCGCCAGCAGCGAAGTTTCGCCATGGGCGTACGCATCGTGGGTGCGGCGGTCGCCGTCGAAGATCGCGACGTCGCCGAACCAGAGGCCCGGCTCGATGTAGGTAAGCGTCACTTGCTTGCCCGTGATCGACGTCGAGCTGACCCGAACCGCGCCCCTGGCAACCGCAGTCCATTCGTCCGCCGGGTCGCCGCGCGCGCAGATAAGCTCGCCATCCTTGTAGCGTTTGACGTAGGCGCATCGGAGGATGTCGTGGCGCAGCGATGGTGACAGGGAAGAAAACCAGCGACCGGAATTGATCGCCTCTCGTTCTTCAATGGTAAGAATGGGATCGTCCATGATCTGTCTTTTGTGTGACTGGTGGCAACGCCATTGTCGCGTACGGGACCGGCGGGACAAAGCGCGGGGTGGTCCCCGGGGCATCAGTCGTAGCGGGGCGGCTGTTTCGCAAGGAAAGCGGCGATGCCGATGGCGCCATTCGCATGGTGCAGGTTCTTCACAAAGTGGTCGCGCTCGGCGGTGAGGTGCCGGCTCAGCATCGCGCCGGTCGCATCATTCATGAGTTCCTTGATGCTCGACAACGCGTTGGGCGCCCGAGCATTGAGCTTTTCCGACAGCGTCAGGGCCTCGGCCAACGCGCTGCCAGGGGCGGCGATGCGATTCACCACGCCGAGCTGGTGCAGGCGCGGCGCAAGGATGCGCTCTCCACCCATGAGCAATTCGCTCACGAGTTGGCGCGGCAAGGCTTGGGTAAGACTCCAGCTCCCACCGCCGTCGGGCGAGAGGGCCACTGTGCTGTAGGCCATGACGAAAAACGCATTATCGGCGGCAACGATGAAATCGCAGGCCAGCGCCAATGAAAATCCGGCTCCGGCTGCTGCGCCTTCCACTGCGGCGATCACGGGCTTGGGAAAGGTGCAAATCGCCTCGATCCAACTGTGCAGACCCTCGATGCTCTGGGCCTGAACTTCGGGGGGCAGTTGCCGGTTGGCCTGCAGCCGCAGCAGGTTGCCGCCGGCGCAGAACAGGCTGCCTTCGCCGGTGATGATCACGCTGCGTACTTCGTCGCTGCTCTCCGCGACGCTCAGCGCTTCGACGCCCGCGGCATACATCTCCGGGCCAAGCGCATTGCGGTGGTCGGGGTTGCTGATGGTGAGGATCATCGTCCTCCCTTGGGTGGTGCTTTTAAGTTCGGCCGTCATCGGGCGATTATCCCGTAGCACCCCCGCACCTGCAGTCACGTGCGGTGGCTGCCCTGAAAGCGCGTGGCGAGGGCGCTTACGGCCATCGCGAGCAGCAAGCCCGCGAGGGCCGCCCAGTGCAGCGAGTCCATCGTGCCGCCGGCGATGAGCCAGCCGCCGCTTGCCGCGCCAATCGCTTGGCCTGCATACATGGCAGAACTGTTCAGCGCGATCGATGCGGATGCGAGGCCCGGTGCGATGGCGACCAGGCGCGCCTGCTGGCCCGAGTTGGCGGAAAAGGAGCCGAGGGCCCACGGTACGCAGACCAAAGCCGCCGACACCAGGCTGATGCCCAGCGGCCAGACCAGCATGCTGAGCGCCATGCTGATGATGCCGATCATCACGGTGCGCGAGGCGCCGATGCGATCGACGTAGCGCGACATCAACATGTTCCCGATGAACCCGAACGCGCCGAACCACATGAACAGCAGACCCAGTTGCCCTGGCGTGATGCCGATCTTCTGCTTGAAGTAGGGCGCGAAATAGGACATCAGCACAAACTGGCCGGCCGCGTACAGCACCGTGACCAGCACGCAGAGCATCAAGGCCGGGGAGCGGAGAGTTTCGCGCCAGGCAGCCGCCGAAAGCGCGGGCGGTTTGACGCCGTCGGGCATGGACCGCCAGACCCAGACCGCGCTCACGAGACTGAGCAAGCCGACCAGGCCGAAGGCTGCGCGCCAGCCCAGCGTGCCCCCCACGAAGGCGCCCATCGGCATGCCCAGCACCGAGGCCACCGACCAACCGAGGAACACGAAGGTGATGGCGCGGCCGCGCTGCTCGGGCGGCACCAGGAGACCGACACAGGCCGCGGCCTGCGGTGTGAAGATGGCGGGCGCCAGCATGGTGATGACGCGCAACGGGAGCAATGCCGCGAAACTGGGCGCGGCGGTCGAAATCAGGTGCAGCAGCGCGTACCAGACCATGCACAGCGTGAGCAGTCGGCGGCGGTCCCAGCCGGCCACCCAGGCGGCTGCAAGGGGCGCGCCTATGCACATGAGGAGCGCCGCCGCAGAGATCAGCTGGCCGGCGGTTGCCACCGGGACGTCGAGCGAGCTGCTGATCTCGCTGAGCGTTCCCGGCACGACCATGACGCCGCTGCCGATAACGAAGTTGCCGAAGAGAAGGGGCCAGAGAACGGCAGGCAAGGCCGGGCGTTCCGCGGCGACTGTGGGTGTGCTGGGGGAGGTCGGCAAGTTGGCTCGCTGACGGGCGGCTAGCGCCGCACCTGCAGCGCGCCGGGGTTCACGATGTTGGTGGGCGTGCCCCGGATGAAATTGACCACATTGTCGAAAGCGGCGCCGAAGTACAGCTCATAGCTGTCCTGCTCCACGTAGCCGATGTGCGGCGTGCAAATGCAGTTTTCCAACCGCAGCAGGGCGTGGCCCTGCAAGATCGGCTCGTTCTCGAACACGTCCACTGCAGCCATGCCGGGGCGACCCCGGTTGAGTGCGGCAACCAGCGCTTCGGGTTGAATCAGTTCGGCCCGCGACGTGTTCACCAGCAGCGACGTCGGCTTCATCCGACCCAGGTCTTCCAGTGTCACCACGCCGGCCGTCTCGTCGGACAGGCGCAAGTGAAGACTGAGCACGTCGCTCTGAGCAAAGAGTTCTTCGCGGCTACTTGCCGCCTGGAAGCCATCGCTGGCCGCCTTTTCGCGAGCGGCCTGGCTGCCCCACACCATCACCTGCATGCCAAAGGCCTTGCCGTAGCCGGCCACCAACTGACCGATCTTTCCGTAGCCCCAGATGCCCAGCGTGCGACCGCGAAGCACCATGCCCAGCCCGAAATTGGCC
>JBKJTX010000227.1:0-3235 GCA_046590315.1 Ramlibacter sp.
TTGACGGGCGACAACGCCGTCGAGCCAATCGCATCACCGCCGTGGGCAATCACGCGGCCTTCCGCGCAACGGCTAGATCGAACCACCCGCACGCCAGCCGCTTGCGCCGCCAGCAACGCGGAGAACAAATCCTTGTGCACCGTTCCGTTGCCCGTGCCCGCAACCACGATGCCGCGCACACCCTGTGTCACCAGCGCCTCGACCATCGCTGCGCCCGCCCCGGCGTGGCTGATGACGATTTCAACTCGCGGCCAGGCGACCTCTTCGGTGAGTCGCTGAAGCAGCGCCACCGCGCCGGGAGGGGACTCCGGCCATGTGCGCTTCAAATTGACTAGCCCTTCGCGTACATAGCCGACCGCTCCGGCGTCCCCCGAACTGAAAGGGTCCAGCCGGTCGTGACGCACCTTGGCGATGTCGCGGGCATCGTGAATGACCCCGGCGCACACGACGACAACTCCGCTTGCCTCCGGCACCAAAGCCACCGTCACCGCGTCGATGATGTTCTGCGGTCCGTCGGCGTTCAGTGAGGTCGCCGGTCGCATGGCACAGGTCAGCACCACCGGTTTGTCTGCGTTCACAACCTGCTGCAGGAAAAATGCGGTTTCTTCGATGGTGTCGGTACCGTGCGTGATCACGAGACCCGCCACATCGTCCTGCGCCAGCCAGTGAGCGCAGCGCAACGCAATCCCTCGCCAGATGGACAGCGTCATGTCTTTGCTATCGACCTGCGCCACTTGCTCGCTCTCGATGGGCAGGTGTTTCAGCGGCCCGATGCCAGCGAGCAGCTGCGCCACGTCGATCACTGCGACGGTGTAGCCGACGTTGTCGTACGGGTCGGCGGCCTGACCCGCCAAAGTGCCGCCGGTGCCCAACACCACTATTTTTCTTGTGCCCACCTTGCGTTCTTCCCAAAACTGGTTAAAAATACAGCTACTGGATATTAAGACAGGCATCAAACACAAGAGGTGCTCCCATGCTCGAATCGCCCAAACTCACTGCCCGCCAACAGCAGATTCTGGACCTGATCCAAAGCGCCATCGCGCGTACTGGCGCGCCGCCCACGCGTGCGGAGATCGCGTCCGAACTCGGATTCAAATCCGCCAATGCGGCTGAGGAGCATCTTCAAGCGCTGGCTCGCAAGGGCGTCATCGAGCTCGTGAGCGGCACATCGCGCGGCATCCGGCTGAACAGCGATGCGCTGCGAGCCATCAACGAGACCCGCAACCGGCAATTCTCCTTGCCCCTGCAAAGCCTGGCCCAGTTCGCCTTGCCGCTCATCGGCCGCGTCGCTGCCGGCTCGCCGATTCTCGCCCAGGAGCACGTCGACCAGACCTACTACGTTGAGAGCAGCCTGTTCCAGCGCCGACCCGATTACCTGTTGAAAGTGCGCGGCATGTCCATGCGGGACGCCGGCATCATGGATGGCGATCTGCTCGCGGTGCAGGCCACCAAAGACGCCAAGAACGGGCAGATCATCGTGGCCCGCCTCGGTGACGACGTCACCGTGAAGCGCTTTCGCCGCAACAAGCACCTGATCGAATTGCACGCCGAGAACCCCGACTACCCCACTATCGTGGTTGAGCCGGGCGAACCGTTCGAGATCGAAGGGCTCGCCGTCGGTCTGATCCGCAACACGATGCTCATGTAGCTTAAGGCCACACCGGGCCGGCCGCAGGTGGCGGGCGTATGGCGCAAGGCGCCATCACCCTGCGGCGTTGCCCCTCTTTGAATCCTGCCTGTGTTCAAGCTCTGAAGTTCAAGGAGAGTCGCATGGGAATCACGATGTTCACGTTCAACGGTTTGTTCGCCCCGCTGCAAGCGCTGGTGGATTGGTATTCTCCGCCTGTCGCGGCGCAGCGGGTCACGCCGAGCCCACGCGCGGCCGTGATACCGCAGGTCACGCGCATATGCCAGTCGCGTGCCACGCTCTCAGGCCGCCGCGAAGGAGCGCGCAGGCCCTTGCGCGTGGTCCGGGTGGTGGAAGGCGTGCAAACACCGGCGCACGCCGGCCGCATGGTCATTTCCGGTCGAATGGCCGATGTCTGCGCCGAACTCGATCGCCTGGCCGCGCTCGGAGCGCGAGCCGGCTGAGGCGACGTCAGGCGGCGGCCGCAGCGCCCGCCAGGTAGTCGGCCTTGCCCAGCTCGACGCCGTTGTTACGCAAGATGGCGTAGGCGATGGTCACGTGGAAGAAGAGGTTGGGCAGGGCGTAGTGCTTCAGGTATGCCTCGCACTTCATGGTCCGCGTCTTCTCACGCCCGACCGGAAAAGTGATCTCTTTGTCTTCCGTGCCGTCCATCTTGCCGTCGGGCACGGTTGCCAGGTAGTCGATGGTTTTTTGAATGCGCGTCTTCAACTCGGCAAACGTCGCTTCGTTGTCCTCGAACTTCGGCGCTTCCACGCCCGAAATCCGTGCTACGCCGTTCTTGGCAGCATCGCACGCGATCTGAATCTGACGCGTGAAAGGCAGCATGTCGGGCGCCAGCCTGAATTGCAGCAGCGCGTTGGGGTCGAACTTCTTCGCTTCCACGTGAGCCTCTGCCTTGTCAAGGATGTGGGACAAATTGCCGAGCGTGCTCTTGAAGATGGGCAGGCCGGCAGAAGACATCGAAATGGTCATGGAAAGCTCCTCGGGTAACAGAACGAAACGAAAGAAGGTCCGATGCTAGCGGCAGCGGCTAACCTTTGCTCGCGGTGGACTTCCGGCGCCGAGGCACAATTCGATGATGAACATCGTGATCCTCGACGATTACCAGGATGCGGTGCGCAAATTGCGCTGCGCCGCCAAGCTGGAGGCTTATCCCGCCAAGGTCTACACCAACACCGTCAAAGGGATCGGGCAGCTTTCCGTTCGGCTGCGCGATGCCGACGTGATCGTGCTTATTCGCGAACGCTCGCACATGACCCGACAGCTGCTCGAGAAACTCCCGCGCCTGCGGCTGATCGCGCAGACCGGGCGGGTCGGCTCCCATATCGACGTTCAGGCCTGCACCGAGCGCGGCATTGCTGTCGCCGAAGGCGTGGGTTCGCCGATCGCGCCCGCGGAGCTCACTTGGGCCTTGGTGATGGCCGCGATGCGCAGATTGCCCCAGTACATCAGCACACTGAAGCACGGCGGCTGGCAGCAGTCGGGCATGAAGTCGGGGTCGATGCCGGCCAATTTCGGGCTGGGCATGGTGCTGCGCGGTCGCACGCTGGGCATCTGGGGCTATGGGAAGGTCGGCCAGCTGGTGGC
>JBKJTX010000330.1:0-11192 GCA_046590315.1 Ramlibacter sp.
TACATGCCCACCCGCGTATGGGGCTGCCCCACCACCGCGATGTGGACCTACCGATTGGGTCCGACTCGCGCCAAGCAATTGATGTTCACCGGCGACACCATCGACGGCGTCACGGCCGCGCAATGGGGCCTGGCCAACGAAGCCGTACCGCAGGCCGAGCTCGAGACCGCGACGATGAAACTGGCGGCGCGCATTGCCGGGGTGCCGCGCGGGCACCTGGCCATGCACAAGATCGTCGTCAATCAGGTGATGCTGGCGATGGGCCTGGAGCAAAGCCAGCAGATGGCCACGGTGTTTGACGGCATCACGCGCCACAACCCCGAGGGAATGTGGTTCCGCCGCTATGCCCAGGCCGAGGGATTCAAGGCCGCGGTGGCTTGGCGCGACAGCGGCCGGCCGATTCCGGAAGGGGATGAGGCACGCGAACAAATCAAGTCTTTGGAAGCCAAGCGGCCTTGAACGCATTGGACGGCATGGTTTGAATTGCACGCCACAATTGCTCATGACCGATGCGCCCACCATCTTCCGGCCCGCCGACGTTATCGCCTTCTGGCGCGAAGCGGGGCCGTCCGAGTGGTTCCGCAAAGACGAGTCCTTCGACGATGACTTTCGCACCCGCTTTCTCGCGACGCACGAAGCCGCGGCACGCGGCGACCTCGACGCTTGGGCGCACGAGCCCCAAGGTGCATTGGCGTTGTTGGTCCTACTCGATCAATTTCCGCGCAACGCCTTTCGTGGCAGCGCGCGCATGTACGCCACAGACGGCAAAGCCCTGGAAATTGCCCACGGGGCCATCGACGCGGGACACGACGCGCAAGTGGAACTCGAACTGCGCAATTTCCTCTACCTGCCCCTAATGCATTCGGAGCGGCTTGAGGATCAGGACTTGTGCGTGCGGCTGACGCAGAAGCTGGGCGGTGAAGCGTCGCGCTTCGCCCAGCACCACCGCGACATCATCGCGCGCTTCGGCCACTTTCCACATCGCAATGTCCTGCTCGGACGCACGACGATGCCTGATGAACAGCTGTTTTTAAATGAGGGCGGGTTCGGGGGTTAGGTCGGATACTAAAACCCTAGCCCCGCAAAGGTGGATGTAGTGTGTTCGCCCTTGGTCGGGGCCGGCGTGAGACAGACCTGCGCCAGGTCGCTGTCCTGAAACTCTTCCATCAGCAGGCAGCCTGCGGCGTCGGTGCGGATGTCGTCCTTCACCAGCGCATAGGTTTCCGGTGAAATCGCGACGCTGCCTATGGCGGCTGTCGCGGCCACCTTCGCCGCCAGCCCTGTCTCGTGCCCAATGAGGGTGCAGCGTGATTCGTAATCGCTGCGGAAGGTGCCGATATCGCATATACCGGTGTGAATGCCCATACGCAGATGCAGCTCGTTGGCGCTGCGCTGCAAGTCCATTGCCATGCGCACACACGGCGCCGGCTCGTCGAACAAGATGACCGCCGCGCCGTCAATGAATCGGTCAACCGTGCCCTGGTGACGCGTGGCCAGCCATTCGACTTCGGCGGTGAAGCTGTCGCGTTGGCCGTCGGTAAGAAGCTCGGCACCGGCCGCTTCCGCGTAGAGCACGGTCTGCTGCTTCTGCTCGAAACGGATGGCCTCCAGTTCGGCGCCGTAGAAGAGGGCCTGCCAGCCTTCCGGCGACAGGTGGCGTGACAGCTTTTCAGAGAGTTGCTCAATGCGCCGCGCGTGCGCTGTGGCGCGCACATGCGCTTCAACCCGCTGGATCACCAGGTCAGGGTCAACGGGTTTGGTGAGGTAATCCACTGCGCCGAGGTCTATCCCGAGGCGTTCGTCCTGCTGGCTCGCGAGGGCCGTGAGAAAGATGACCGGAATGTTGGCCGTCGGCGCGTGTTGGCGGATGCGGCGCAACACCTCGTAGCCATCCATGTCGGGCATCATGATGTCCAACAGCACCATGTCGGGCGGGTTGTCCGACATGACGATCTTCAGCGCGTCCTTGCCCGACGGCGCCTGCACCACCTCGTACCTGTCCTCGAACAAGCCGTTCATCAGGAACAGGTTGTCGGGCATGTCGTCCACCACCAGGATTCGGGGGACCTTGACTTCGGTTGGAGATTGGTTGGAGATCATCGCGTTTCCCTTTGACGTATTGCTGGGGTGACGTGATAAGACCATGGCCGGCGACCGTGCCCCTAGGCAAAACGGACGGCAGCCTTAGGGAAATTGCCTACGAGGCACGTCCCCCTGCTCACTCGGCGACAGCGCAGACGCATAAATCCCTGTAAAAGACGCCCATGACATCACGCACTACCTTGCCGCGGGGCACCGCTTCGCAACTGGATCGCATCCGGGCACAGCTCGCACGCAAGGAGCCCGAGAAGGCGGAGCACGAGGCCCACATCCCGGCCGACCGCTACTTCTCCCCCGAGGTGTGGCAAAGCGAAATTGAGAAGCTGTTCCGCCCGCTGCCCTTGATCGCCGCGCATAGCAGCGAGATCGCGCCGGGGCAGGCGCTGGCCCACGACGCTTACGGCGTTCCGATTCTGCTGACCCGCGACGCCGACGGGCGCCTGCACGCCTTTCTCAATGTCTGCCGCCATCGGGGCATGCGGCTGGCCGAAAACACCGCCCAGGCGCAGCCACGCGCGAGCCTGGTCTGCCCCTACCACGGCTGGACATACCAGCTGGACGGCAAGCTGCGCCACATGCTGCGCGCCGACGCGTTCGACGCTTGCCCGGCGGGCACCCGTGACCTGGTGGCCCTGCCCTGCGCGGAGCGCCACGGTCTGGTCTGGGTGGTGCCCAGTCCCACTGGCGGCATCGACCTCGATAGCTTCCTCGGCGGTCTGAACGACGAGCTCCCGTTCTACGAGATCGAACAGTTGCAAGTGTTCCGGACGATCGACGCCGAGTACCCCGCCAACTGGAAACTGATCATCGACGCTTTCCTGGAGGCTTATCACATCCGGGTGCTGCACAAGGACACGATTCATCCCTTCTTTGCCGATGGCATCTCTGCTGCGCAGCCCTTGGGACCGCACATCAGCTCTTTGGTCGCGCGGCGAGAGTCAGAGACCTGGGCCGCTGGCACGCCCTGCGAGCCGCCGGCGGGCCTGGCCGAATTGCGACGGCTGGCCACGCCCACCCACATCATCTTTCCGAATACGGTGATGATCTTTCACCCCGACTACCTGAGCCTCATCACACTCTATGCGACCGGCCCCGAAACACTGCGTTGGACGCATCGGATGCTGATTCCCAAGGACCGCACAACGCCGGATTGGACCCCTCACTGGGAAAAGACCTTTCGCCTCATCGAGCAAGGCGTGTTCCAAAAGGAAGACATCCACTGCGCAGTGGGAATTCAAAAGGGCCTCAAGACCGGCGCCAACGCCTACCTCACTGCCGGACGGGTCGAACAACCTCTGGGATGGTTCCATGACAGCGTTCACGCCGCGTGTCATGCGGCAGTGGAGCCGGCATCGCGGTCTTAGCCCGCAGACTTGCGCTTCGAGGCGGCCTTGGGCTTCTTCCCTAACTTGGACAGGTCCAGCTTCACCCACGTCGGCGCATGGTCGCTTGCCTTCTCTTGCCCGCGCACCCACCGGTCCACCCCCGCTTCAACCAGGCACGGCGAGAGCTGTGCATTGAGCAGCAGATGGTCGATGCGGAGGCCCGCGTCGCGGTCCCAGTGCTTACGAAAGTAGTCCCAGAAAGTGAAAACTGCCTTGTCGGGATGCAGGTGGCGGATAGCGTCGATCCAGCCCTGCTTCAGCAGGCGTTGGTAGCACTCGCGGCTTTCGGGTTGCAAAAGCGCGTTCTTCAGCCACGAGCGCGGGTTGTAAATGTCGAAGTCGGTCGGCACCACGTTGTAGTCGCCCGCCATCACCACCGGGTGGCCCGACGCGCAGAGGCTCGCCGCGTGCTTGATGAAGCGCTCGAACCACGCGAGCTTGTACGCAAACTTGGGGCCGGGCTGCGGGTTGCCGTTCGGCAGGTACAAGCAGGCAACCACGATGCCGTCGACGGCGGCCTCGAGATATCGGCTGTGGTCGTCGCTCGGATCGCCAGGCAATTCGCGCCGGATCTCCACCGGTTCGATGCCCCTCGCCAGGATGGCAACACCGTTCCATGACCGCTGGCCGCGCCACAACGCGTGGTAGCCCGCATCGAGGAGCGCCGCTTGGGGAAAGGATTCATCCAGCGCCTTAAGCTCCTGGAGGCAGGCCACATCGGGTTGTTCGCGCTGAAGCCACTCGAGCAAGTTGGGCAAGCGAGACTTGATCCCGTTCACGTTGAAGGTCGCGATTTTCATGAGAGCGTTATTGCGCAAGCGCGGCATGTGCTGCGCTACTTGCGGCTAACCATGAGGCGTCGTCCTACAGCAGAGAAGCAGGGTGCAGCGCATAGTAGTCTTCACTGCACGAAAGAACACCATGCCCATCCGATTCAGCACTGAAGCGGCCAACGCCGACTTTTTGGGCGAAGAGCCCGATTCCGCTGGCACGGCCGACGGCACCCCGCAGGCCGCGCGTACGGGCCGCGCTGCCGAGCGCACTTTCACGCGCGGGGCGCAGTCCAGTGAGATTACGCCCGGCACGAACAGCGGCGCCGGTTTCGTAAGAGACAAGGACACTGTTAAGCCTTAGGGAGTGCCGGACCCCGCTTAACGCGCACCCGGCTGTAGGCCTCGCCACCGCCGCCGCCGCCGCCTTCGGCAAAATCGTGCGGATCCAGCGGATTCTTGCGCCCAGGCTTCTGCGGTGACTCAATCACTGCGCTGGCAGTGTTGTCGCTGCGCTCCGGCGCCGAAGAAGTGGGCGGGTCGCTGCGCTCGGTGAGAGTCGGTGGGGTATCGGATCGTGGGTTCATCACAGGCTCCTGTAGCAGCCTTCCAGGCTAAGAGGAGCCCAAGCCTGTCGATGTCGGACAAAGCCGTGAGAGTCCAGAGCGGCATGTCGCAATACCCTGATGAAGCACAATACTGGCCTGGAATCATTCAATATCAGGAAATCGACCATGGGCAACAAGATCGTCACCGAAGCGGATCGCAAGCGCACGCCTCCTGGCAAGCTGACTGAGGGCGTGACTGCCAAGCGCAACAGCGGCGGCCAGAAAGTCAGCCTCGAACGCGGAACCGCCACCCGCAGCAAGAAAAATCCGGGCAAACGCCCGCACAAGGGCGGCTGAACTTCAAACCTCCTTGTAAGGGCCCTTTGCCGGGCCCTTTTTTCGTGGCACACTTCGCCCCTTCCTCAACCACCACAGGAGACCCAAGCCATGAAAAAAATTGCCCTTGCCCTCCTGTCGGCCGCCTGACCGGTTTTTCCCCAACCCTGTGTTGACAAGCCAGGTTCGTTGATTCGCCCGCTACCGCGCGGCTGACTCCCTTTCTCTTTCGTACCGCGCATGCGCTGCATGCCGGTTGTGTTCGCGCACGTGTCGCGAACGAAGAACTGGAATCTCAACGACACCATGATAGACATCGATTTCGAAGCGCTGCGTCCGATCGGCTGGACCCCCGCCATCGCGAGCCAGCTTTATCTCCTCGAAGACCCGCCGCCGGTCACCTCACGCGTGATGCGCATCGTGGAAGTGCAGCGCGATTGGTTCGGCTTGCACGACGGCCACACTGAACTGCGTGGGCGGGTTTTGCAAAAGCTCCTGCAGGCGCTGGGCGCTGGGGACACCGCGCTCACTGTGGGCGACTGGGTTCTGGTGGAGACGCACGCCAGCCAGGAACTGTGGATCTGCGCCCGCGTACTGCCCCTCACACAAATAGCGCGACGGGCCAACGACGGCCGGCGCCAGACCCTGGCGAGCAACATCGACACGGCGCTGCTGGTGATGGGGCTGGACCAGGATTTCAACCCGCGCCGCATGGAACGCTACATCGCGCTGGTTCGCGCCAGCGGCGTCGTACCGGTTGTCGTGCTGACAAAGAGTGACATCGCCGCCAACGCGCGGGAGCACGTGGCCGAGGTGTGCGATCGGTTGCCGGCTACGCTCCCTGTGCTGGCGGTAAACGGCTTGAGCGTTCAGGCTCGCATCGACCTTGCACCCTGGGTACATGCTGGCCAGACACTGGTTGTGCTCGGCAGCTCCGGCGCGGGAAAGTCGACGCTGACCAACACGCTGACAGGCGCACTTCAGGACACCGGGCCGGTACGACGGGGCGACGGTCGGGGCCAACACACGACCACTGCGCGGTCGCTCCATCTGTGCGCTGCGGGCGGCTGCATCATCGACACGCCGGGTTTGCGAACCTGGCGCGCCGACACGGACGCCCAGGCACTCGCGAGCGCGTTCGAGGATATAGACTGTCTGGCGGCGCGCTGCCAGTTTCGCGACTGTCGACACGAAAGCGAGCCGGGTTGCGCTGTACGTGACGAGGTCGACGGCGACCGCCTGCTGAACTATCACAAGCTGTTACGCGATGCGCGGCGCGGCCTGCATTCGCCGCTGGAGCGGGTGGCGCAACGACGCAAATGGCGAGCGCTCGGCAAGGCGGGGGCGAACCGTGCACACGACAAGCGCGGGTGACGAGCGCTTAAAATGCCGAATGCTGAAAAAAACTGCTATCACCCTTTCGTTCCTGGCCGCTGCTTTGACGGCCCAGGCCCAGACGCCACCGTCCTCTCCGGCAAAGAAGGAACTGGTGGCACGCGTTCTTAAAGTCCAGCAACCCGGCATCGAGGGCATGGCCCGCAGTCTGGTTGAGCAGCCCGCAGCCGAGTTGATGGGCAACGCGGCCACAGCGCTGCCGCAGCGCGTGGCGAAGGACAAGCAGGATGCCGTTGCCAAGGAGATTCAGGCCGACATTCAGAAATTTCTGGATGACGCGGTGCCCGTGGTGCAGCGCGCCGCAACCAAGCTCGCCCCGACAACCATCGGCACCATGCTCGAAGAGAAATTTACCGAGGACGAACTCAAGCAGGTCGTAGCATTTCTCGAATCACCTGCCTACGTCAAATTCCAGAAGATGGGCGACGACATGCAAAAGGTCATGATCGAGAAGCTGGTGGCCGACACTCGCACCACCATCGAACCGAAAGTTCGTGCGCTCGAGCAGACAGTCGCCAAGCGCCTAGGCGTGGCAGGCCCGCAGACCTCGGGGGCGGGACCGGCTCCGGCAGCCCCGACAAAGGCGAAGAAGTAGATACAGTCAGCGAGCCTGCCGCAGGAAGCGCCGGACATTGTCCGAGTCGGGCCCCACCGACTCCACAGCATGGCGCAATTCGCTTTCGCTGCAATGCAGCCATTGGCTCCAGTTGCGGCGCTCCCAATCGTGATCCAGCCGGATCCGTAGGTCGTCATCCGCATACAGGGTGTCTTGGGACATGCTGTCTCCTAACGATGTGACATCAGGTTAAGCAGCGTAGTGCGGTGCGCGCGACGGAGAAAACTAGGGCTTGCCGTCCGACAAGCGGTCCCGCCTCTGTAGGACGGGACTGCTGCCCGTCGCCTCAGAGCGCGCGCGCCAGGCCCGCGCGGTTGCTGAATTCGTAGCAGGCAGCTTCGAAGCTGCGAATCTCGAACAGCGATTCCTTCAGGCTCATCTCGCCTTTATCCATCAACTTGCCGGCGAGGTGTTCGGTGAGTGGCCGCAGGCGCACGAGCACATTTTTGGTCTCGCCATAGAGCCGCTCGCTTTGCGCTTCCATGATGCTGCGCGTCTCTTCGTCCAGGTTTTTGCCGCTGCCGCCATCCGACAGCGCGCCGAAGTTCAGGCGTGTCTTGCGGTACATGCCCATCTCGGCAACTGCGTGGTGCAGGAGCTTGGTGACACGCGTGATGTCGTTGTGCGCGCCATTTGTGGTGCCCTCTTCGCCGAAGAACAGCTCCTCGTTGGCCATCCCGCCGAGCAGCACGCGCACATCGTGCTCAATGTCGCCCTTGGTCTTGAGCAGGTTCGCGCCTTGCTTGTGGAATACGAAGCCCAGCGCGTTGTTGCGCGGATTCGCCTTGAGCGAGATCTTGATGGTCTTCATTTCCCCCTGGATCTTTTCCCAGTCACCGCCGGCCATCTTGCGCTCGGCCTCGAAGTCCACGAGGAAGTGGCCCCACTCGTGAATGGCGATGATGCGGCGGTCGCGGTCGCGCTCTTTGGTGGTGTTGGCATTGACGTTGCCCACCATGACACGCTCAGCAGCCTGCATCAGGGTGTCCGTGCCGATCATCCCTCCGGCCTGGACTGCTGTAATGCCGGCCTGGTTGACGATTGTCTCCAGGTCGGCCGGGCTTCGGCCCTCCGTAACTTCCACGATGTGCCGGAGGTCGAGGTCCCCGAGCACCTTGTCCGCGCGCTGCGAAAGGTAGTGCTGGATGATTGCCAGGCGCTCTTCCTTGTTGGGCATGCGGAAATCCACTTTCATCTGGAAGCGGCGCAGCATCGCTTCGTCCATCTGCATCGATTCGCTGTTGAAGTTGGAGGCCACGATCCAGATGATTTCGGCTTCGCTCTTGGAGCGCACGCCGTCCAGCACCGCCAGCAGGGTGTTCTGCGTGTCATCGTCGAACTTGCGGTGGCCTCCGCGCTTCATGAAAAGGTCCTGTGCCTCGTCCAGGAAGACGATGCAGCGCTTGCGGCGCTTGGCCATCGAGACGATGCGGCTCAAGGTGTTGGAGCCACCTGCCACGTAGCCGGTTTCCAGGTTGGCCGCGGAGTGGAACAGGATCGGAAGCCCCAACTCCTTAGCGAGGTAGCTTGCGAGCTTGGTCTTGCCGGTGCCTGCCGGCCCGCTGAACATCACGTTGAACGGCTTTCTGATGCCGTACTCCGCATACTCCGCGCGGCGCTGGTATTGGTCCTTGATCTGCGCGACTTCGGTCTTGATGTCGTCCATGCCGACCAGGTCGTCGATGCTGCCGTGCACCTGGTTCGGCTCCAGGAACTTGAGCGACTTGAACTGCCCCTTCAGCTGGAAGAAGAGGAACCCGATCAAGCCCAGCGTCAGAGTCGCGGACAGCACGCCGCTCACGCCGGCCTTCCAGCCATCCTTTTCGGATTGTGGGCGGGCGCCGGCAAACCGGTTGTCCAGGCGTTCGAGCACATCGACGCTTGCCTTGTCGAGGTCGGCGCGCGGCACGAACGACAACTTCGCGCCCCAGGTAGCCGTGACCGCCTTGTCGGCGAATATTTTGGTTTCCATGTCGCTCGGGTAGTAGGCGTACTGCTTACCCTGCGATTCCACGAGCACGATACGTTCGGACACGTTCCACATCAACGGCTTATAGATGACGGTGATGCGTTCGACCGTGTTGGTGTCGAGAAAACCCAGCACCGAGCCGGTGCCGAACACGATCGGCAGCTTCTGGTTGAAAGTCCAGGACGCGTCGCCGGCAAGCTCGGGGCTGCTCATATTTCTGACCTGCTCGGCCACAGCGGCCTGCTTTTGCATCAACGCGGCCGAATAAATGGCAGTCGCCGGAATCAGCACCGCGACGGCGAGCACCAGCACCTTGATGGTGGGTGACTGGATGACGAACCAGTCCTGAACGCGGCTAGCTGCTTTCTTCACGGAGAGCCAAAGGCTGCGCGAAGTCTGCTCCGCGCCGGGAGCTGCCTCGGGGGTAGGTGGGGTAGCCGTCGACAAATCCGACATAAGGGTCTTTCGTGACGCGAACACGTTACCGGCGCCCTGTGTGTGGACGACGCGGCTGGCGAACTCAAACTAAATACGGGGAAGCGAGGGTCCGGCGGTACGCCGCGGCCTGATGTTGTTGCTCTTGTCGCCGGTCTGGTACTACTGCGCGGGCCTGGGGCCTCTTGTCAGCGCAATCCTACAGAAACATGGATGGGCAAGCCAGTGATATGCCCGCACAAAGCGCACCTCTACCACTAGCGCGTGACAAATTCACGCGAACTTGTAGGCGTTATGTGCGTGCTTCTTTGGGAAGCTGCGTCACGGGCGATTTGTGGGACAACACCGATTCATGGTGGATCGGAAAGGAACCCGTAGCGGCCGCGCCACTCCAACGGCCTGGCCGGGTTTTCTTCTAGTTTCTTCCCCCGGTCCTTAATCCCTCGGCCCAAACACCCGAGGGATTTTTTCGTGCGGAGATCTGGATGCGCTATTGCAGACTGAGCCAACGCAAGGCGTCCGGCTCGGCGCCGAAGAGCGCGATGTCGGGACAATGAGGCAAACCCGGCGGCAGGTCCTCCGTATCGATCAGCTCGGGCGCTCCGACCAGCACCACGCGCATGTTGGGCGCGAGGGCGCGTCGCAGCCGGTCGCAGATGAGGAACTTACCGTCCGCATCGGGCGGGGTCCCCACCCGCCGAAGGTCGATCAGCACGTGGTCTTCCCGCAACCGCGCCAGTGCAGCCTTGACCATGTAGGCCAATTTCAGGGCGTCGCCGTTGCGCCAGCAGCCTTCGACATCAAAACGCATCAGGGGACCGTCATGACGGGCGGCAACAACGAGGTTCATCGTGGGTCAGAGTAGTGAGCCCCCGCAGAGTGCCACAGCGATTTGTAGCTGGGCCGATACAAGCGCATCAATGGTTGCCAAGCGTGACAGCTCAGCTGTCGGCGGCAAGATCCAGGCTAGCGCCCGCCCAACCCCATAGAGCGGCTAATCACTTCTTTCATGATTTCGTTGGTGCCGCCGTAGATCCGTTGCACTCGCGCGTCAGCATAGGCGCGCGTGATGGGGTATTCCCACATGTAGCCGTAGCCACCGTGCAGCTGGACGCATTCGTCCATCACTTTGCATTGCAGATCGCTTGTCCAGTACTTGGCCATGCTGGCAGTGGCAGTGTCGAGTTTGTCCTGGCATATCAGCTCCAGGCATTTGTCCACGAAAACACGCGCAATCTGAACCTCGGTCTGCAGCTCGGCCAGCGTGTAGCGCGTGTTCTGATAATTCGCAACGGGTCGCCCGAACACTTTGCGGTCCTGGGTGTACTTCACTGTCCAGTCGATCGCGGCTTGCGCTGAAGATACCGCCGTCACCGCGATCTGCATGCGCTCCCAAGGCAATTGCTCCATCAGGCATATGAAGCCCTTGTTCGCGTAGGCGTCACCGCCTAGCACTGCATCGGCCGGTAAGTGCACGTTGTCGAAGAACAGCTCAGAAGTGTCCTGAGCCTTCAGGCCCAACTTCTTCAGGCGCTTGCCTTTCTGGAAGCCTTTCGTTCCACACTCGACCAGCAGCAGGCTCGTGCCCTTGGCGCCCGCGTGCGGATCGGTTTTGGCCACCACGATCACCAGGTCGGC
>JBKJTX010000363.1:0-3038 GCA_046590315.1 Ramlibacter sp.
GGGCGGCGTACCAGCACTACGGCGACCCGGCGTTCGCGCTGCGCGATCCGCAGGCTCAGACGCCGGCTACCAACACGGCGAAGAAGGCCGGCGCGCGTCGGCGGAGATAGTTTTCACCAAGGAGAGGCCAGCATGACAACGAGCAAGACCAAGCGCAAGACTCAGGACAGCGACTACCAGCCGCTTCGCATCTGCTTCGAGCGGATTCTGCCGCACGAGCTGGACATTGGCCGGGGCACGCGCCACGCGATCGGCGACCTGTTGGCCCAGCAAAAGCACCGAAAAACTTTCAAGAGCCTGCCCGGCGGCGTCAGGGGCGATGTCTCGCGCATGGCGCTGGCGATTTCCAAAAAATGGCCGCCAAAGACCGTGCTGAAGTGCCGCTTTCTCGACGGCTCGCCCAAGATGCGCGCGAAAGTGCAGAAGATGGCCCACCTGTGGGAGCAACACGAGGCCGTCAAGTTCAAGTTCAGCGACGACGCGGACGCGCAAATACGCATCTCCTTCGTTGCCGACGACGGGTCGTGGTCCGCACTGGGCACGGACGCATTGAACAAAACGTACTTCCCGGCCGGGGAGGCGACCATGAACTTCGGCTGGCTGCGCGACGACACCGACGACACGGAATACGAGCGCGTCGTGGTGCACGAGTTCGGCCATGCGCTGGGCTGCATCCACGAGCACGAGTCGCCGAAGTTCAAGCGCAAGTGGAACAAAGCCGCCGTCTACAAGGCGTTCGGCGGGCCTCCCAACAAGTGGAGCAAGGTCGATATCGATTCCAACGTGCTGGACAAGTATTCTCCCAAGGGCATCTCGGCGACCGAGTTCGACGCGAAGTCCATCATGCTCTACGCCTTCCCGGCAGAGCTGTTCTCCGACGGAAAGGGCCCGACCAACGAGAACACGCAACTTTCACCCAAGGACAAGAAGAAGATCCGGGAGATGTATCCGAAGAAGTAGCTGGAGGGTCGTACAGCAGCTCCGTCGCTTTTGTCCAACAACAAATTGGGCTGGAATCCCGTGTGTCTCGCACGAATGGCCCCCGTTCGTCCGCAGGGGGCGTGACATTTAGGCACAGTCTGCTACAACGGTCCATCGGATCACGCGATTCAGGAGAGAAGCATGGCCATCGCCACACGAGACAACGTCTTGGACACCCGCCCCATGCCTATCGAGGCGACCGTCTGGACAGAAGATCGGCAGCCGGCCGCGGCGGCTGACGCGGCCGCTGACACGGGCCTCAGCCTGGGTGGCAGCGTCCGC
Organism: Ramlibacter sp.; assembly: GCA_046590315.1. GTDB lineage: Bacteria > Pseudomonadota > Gammaproteobacteria > Burkholderiales > Burkholderiaceae_C > Ramlibacter. The sequence goes on from JBKJTX010000363.1 coordinate 1,264, forward strand.
CTGGGCTTCGGCTTGATGATGGCACTGATGGCCGTCGTCACCGTTGTCGGCGCCGCCAGCAGCCAAGGCGGCGCGCGATTGGCCGTGCTGGGCGTTGGCACTGGGGGTCTGATTGCCGGTGCACTCATCGCTCGCTGGGTCGCGGGTCGCGTGACGGCGCCCATCCGCGAGGCGCTCGCCGCGGCTAAACGGCTGTCGACGGGCGACCTTGCCACTGCGGTGCAGGTGACTTTCGGCGGCGAAATTGGCGCCCTGATGCGGGCGCTGCAGGACCTGCACCAGCGGCTTTTTGGCATCGTGAGCGAGGTGCGCACGGGCACGACCACGGTCGCGGGCACCTCCTCGCAGCTACGGCGCGACAACCACGCGCTGTCTGAGCGAACCCAGGAACAGGCGGGCTCGCTGCAGGACACTGCGGCGTCGATGGAGGAGCTCACCGCAGCGGTGCGCCAGAATGCCGAGAACGCCCAACGCGCCAGCGCACTGGCGCTCACCGCCTCCGAGCGCGCGACCCAGGGCGGCAGCCTGGTAGGCGAAGTGGTGCACACCATGGGATCGATCCGCGACAGTTCGCGCAGCATCGTCGAGATCATCGCGGTGATCGACGGCATCGCGTTCCAGACCAACATCCTTGCGCTCAATGCCGCAGTCGAAGCGGCGCGCGCCGGCGAGCAGGGCCGAGGTTTCGCCGCCGTCGCCAGCGAGGTGCGCAGCCTGGCGCAGCGCTGCGCCTCGGCGGCCAAAGAGATCAAGGCGCTGATCGGCAATGCGGTCGAGAAGGTCGACACCGGCGCCAAGCTGGTGGACGACGCCGGCCAAGCGATGGGCGAGATCGTGAATTCCGTGCAGCAGGTCGCAAACCTGATGGGCGACATCAACGTGGCCAGCCGCGAACAAAGTGCGGGCATCGACGCGGTGAACGAGTCGGTCACGCGCATCGACCACGGCACGCAGAAGAACGCCGCCCTGGTCGGCGACATGACCGGCACCGTCAAGGCCTTGCACGCGCAGGCCGTGGCGCTGCTCAAGTCGGTGTCAGGCTTCCAGCTCGGCGTGCGCGAGCACGGCAGCGCCGACGAGGCGCGCGCCCTGGCAAAGGCGGCCTGCGAGTTCGCCCGCGCGCACGGGACGCAGTCGCTGATCGCCGACGTGAACAAGCTGGTGCAAGGCCGCTTCGTGGACCGCGATCTGTACGTGATGGTGATGGACGCGAAGGACTTCAACTACCTCGCCCACGGCAACAATCCGCGCGTGCTGGGCACCGGCATGAAGAGCAAGGACCAGGACGGGCGCCTCTTCGTGCAGGAGATGGTGCAGGTGGCGCGCAACCAGGGGTCCGGCTGGGTCGAGTACAAGTGGGCGCACCCCGTCACCAACGAAGTGCTCAAGAAGTCGACCTATGTGGAGCTAGTCGGCGGCGTGGTGGTCGGCGCCGGCACCTATAAGGTCTGAAGAAACCCGAAATTAGAAATTGGAATGAGAAATGGGCTTCGCTCCAATTTTCATAGCAATGGTTGCCATTGAAGCGCGGAGCTGCGCAGGACGAGTACGTGCTCAAACGAGTGGTCGAGGAATTTGCACCCTACTCGCTGGCCGCGATCTCGCCGGCGCTATTGTCGGAATATCGCGATGAGCGCCTCAAGGCAATTGGGAGCCAAACCGTGCTTCATAGATACCCGCAAGGCGGGCGCGCAAGGCGTCGACCAGCGCCGCTAGCGTGACGTGGAAATCACGCAGGCGCGACTCCAGCGCTGGCCCCGCCACGCCTTCCTTGA
>JBKJTX010000441.1:0-5974 GCA_046590315.1 Ramlibacter sp.
GTACGCCAGCAACTGAAAAACAAATCGTTTCCAAATTTGGCAACGTGCCTTACCTTAACGGGGGGCTGTTCAGCAAGCACGAGCTGGAAGAGAAATACGAAGGCGCGCTGGAGGTCAGCAATGCCGCATTCGGCGCCTTGTTTGCCTTCTTCGACAAGTGGGACTGGCACTTGGACGACGGCCTGCGCTCAGAGGCGGAAGTCAAGCAGAGTGGGAAGCTGGGCGAAATCAACCCCGATGTGCTGGGCTACATCTTCGAGAAGTTTGTCAATCAGAAGCAGATGGGGGCGTACTACACCAAGGAGGACATTACCGAATACATCGGCAAGAACACCATCATTCCGGCGCTTTTCCAAAAGGTGCGGGCGCAGCAAAGAGCGGCGTTTGACGCACTGGCCTGGCCGTTGCTGCAGCAAGACCCGGACCGCTATATCTACCCCGCCATGCGCAAAGGCGTTGAGTGCGGCGACGCGCCTTACCCCGCAGACATTGAGGCCGGTCGAGACGTGGCAGCCCCGGACTTGCTCGTACGCCGCAAGCCGTGGAATGGAAAGACACCCGACGCGTGGGCGTTAGCCACCGAAATATGGCGCGAAACCATTGCTCGGCATAACCACACGCGCGAAGTACGCGCCAAGCTCGCCAATGGTGAGGTGAAGGAGCTGGGCGACCTGGTTACGCATAATCTCAACATTCGCCAGTGGGCGCAGGACGTCATCGAGCGCTGCACCGATGTGGCGCTGCTGCGGGAAATCTGGGCCAACTTGGCGGGCCGCCTGCCACGCAAGCATGGTGAAAGTTACCGTCACGGCCTGAGCGTGCTGGACCCGACTTGTGGCTCCGGCGCTTTTCTGTTTGCAGGGCTCAACATTCTCAAGCCCCTATATGACGCGGCTCTGGGAACCATGGTCAGCCTGCAGGCGGACGCCATGCTCTCCGGCGAAAAGCAGCACCCCGAGAAATGGGCAGACATCAACGAAACGATAGTGCGCTTCTTTGCAGACCAGACCGACCGGCAGCGTAGTTATGCGGTCAACAAACACATCATTGTCAACAATCTCTACGGGGTGGACCTTGAAGAGCAGGCCACTGAAATTGCCAAGCTACGCCTGTTCCTGAAACTCGTGGCCCTGTTGGAACCGGGCGACGCCATCGAGCCGCTGCCGGATATTGACTTCAACATTAGGCACGGCAATACCTTGGTCGGTTACGCTACTAAGGAAGAGACGGAGAAGGCGGTCCGTGGCGGCCAGCAAGGCAGTTTTGACTTTGACGACGCGTGGTCGGGCATCCAGGCCAAGTTGACCGCTGCCGGTGAGGCGCACAAAAACTTTCATCGAGAGCAAAGCCAGAAAGGCGGCCATGTTTCAGCGGAAGACAAGGCCGACCTTGCTTCGAAGCTGAAAGAACTCGACGATGAACTGAACAAACATCTTTGCAAGGCCTACGGTAAAAATCCCAGCAAACCCAAGGAGTTGTCTGCATGGGTGGCTAGCCACAAACCCTTTCATTGGTATGTGGACTTCTATCCCTTGATGGTTGCGGGTGGTTTCGATGCAGTGATTGGAAACCCGCCGTATGTGGTGTTTCCCAGCAAGGACGTGCCTTACGGCTGGGTGCCCGCGCAGTACTGCTGCGAGTCTTCGAAGAACTTGTATGCACTTGTGGCCGAGCGATCATTGGTTCTGACAAGTAGTGCAGGTGCTATTGGACTCATCGTTCAATTGACGTCAATCAGCTCTGCTCGCATGCAAATCATGCAGCAAGTAATGTTGGCTAACGCGCGCGTGTTGGTTCTGCCATTTCCGCGTAGACCAGAGTCCGTGTTCGAAGGCGTCGAGATGCCGACGGCCATTTGGTTGCGACTTGCTGCGCAGGCGCCATCGTTGGCGACCACCACGGTCCGCCGGTTCTATTCGGTCGAACGTGACCAAGCCATTGATTCCACACGATTTAACGAACGAAGCGGTATTGTTGTTGGTCACCGATTACCCAAATTGGATTCAGAGATTGGGCGAGTTGTACTGGGAAAGATTGTTGGGCCGCGAGTTGTTGAAGCGCTGACTGTCCGCTCTTCAATGCATCGGGTCTACTACCAGGAGGCCTGCCGTTACTGGGCGAAGTCGAGCACAGTTGCCCCTAGATTTATCCGAAATGGCGAGAGCGTTGAACAACCACACGGTCGCACGATCTTCTTGGTGGACGACCGCGCCGCAGGATTCGTCAACTGTCTAATTAATTCTTCTCTCTTCTACTGGTACTACTCAACCGTTTCCGATTGCGAGCACATAAATGACTCGCTGATCCGAGGCTTTCCTCTTCCTGAAGGCTGGGATACTACGAATTGGGCCGCGCTTTCTGCGGCTACGGATGGCGCACTGCGCCGGTCTGCAGTGGCGAAGTTGATTCACACGAAACAAGGCCATGTCATTGAATATGACGAGATCGACGGCAGGCGTGCACGTGAGTCGATTGTCCCTGTAGACCTTGCTCTCGGATTTGGGTATGGGTTAGCGCCGCAAGAACTTGACTACATCATCAACTACGACATCAAGTACCGCGTAAGCCGATCAACCGACGATTCCGATGATGATTGATCTTGCCGCAGCCCAGGCCGGGCCGCTGCTGACCCGCTTGCTCATGTCCCCGGAGAGCCACACGCTTGATGTCAAACGTGTCTCAGGCAAGATGGTGCAAAAAGCGTTGGAGACAATTTGCGCCTTTGCCAACACCGAAGGCGGCGGGCTGGCCCTGGGCGTTGAAGACCCGGCCAAGTCCAAAGGCACGCACCGACTGTATGGCGTGCAAGAGAACCCGGAGGCGGTGGACGAGTTGCAGCGCAAGGTGCGAACGCAGTTCAACCCGCCGATAGAGGGCATTCGCTTTCTGCGACTGCCCTGTACGCTACGCGACGGCACCGCGGGCCACGTGGTGCTGGTGCAAGTAGGCAAGAGCGATAAGGTGCATACCATCGTGGACGATGGCACCTGGACGCGGCTGGACGCCAGCAACCGCGAGATGGCCGCCACCGAAATCACAGAGTTGGCTTACCGCCGCGGTGTGATGAGCGCCGAAACGGAATGTGTGCAGGTGGACTGGGCATTGCTGGATACGCCGGCGTGGGCCGAATTCGCCGCTGCACGCGGTTTTGGGCGCGCCCGGCCTCTGCCCGAGCAGATGGCGCAGTTGGGTCTGGCGGAAAGAGTAGGCGCCGATTGGCAACCGCGCCGCGCGGCGGTGCTGCTGTTTGCGGAGGAGCCGGGTGGTCTGCTGGCGGCGCAGGGCACGCGGGCCGAAGTGCGGCTTGTTGTCTACAAAGGCAAAGCGGTTGAGACTAGCGCAAAGCCCAATATGCGCAAGCCGCCGCAAACGCTGCGTGGCCCCTTGATCAAGCTGATTGATGACACGGTGCGCACCGTGCTGCGCGAGTTGGCCGAAGGCGTGGAACTCGCGTCCAGCGGCTTCAGGGCGCAGCACCGGTACCCCGAGCGTGTGGTGAAAGAAGCCATCGTCAACGCGGTCATCCATCGCGACTACAGGCTCAATCGCGACATTTTGATCCGCATATTTGATGACCGGTTGGAGGTGGACAGCCCGGGCGTCTTTCCGGGCAACATCACGGCTGCCACTGTAGAAAAGGCGGGCTCCAAGGCGCGCAACCCTCTAATCGCGAAGACCTTGCGGGACTTTCCGCAACCGCCCAACTTCGACTTGAACGAGGGCGTGCCGATGATGTTTGCCGAGATGGTGCAGGCAAAGTTGTACCCACCTCAGTATCAGCAACAAATCCAGGCAGCCAACGAAGCCGTTGTCGTTACGCTGCTCAACGAAGAGCGTCCGCCCGTGTGGACGCAGGTTAGCGACTGGATCAACCGAAACGGCCCCATCGGCAACAGCGACTTGCGCAAGATTGCGGAGGTGGACATCACCGAGGCCTCGCGGATGCTCAAAGACTGGGTAGGCCAAGGCGTGCTGGTGGCGTTGCCGGACCGCGGGCGCCGCAACGCGGCTTACACCAAGCCCGAGGCGCCGACGGAAAAGCCTGGGTTATTTGCGGACGACCTTGCAAATAAGCCGGAAAACCGCAAAATACCCATATAAATCAACAACTTGAAGAAGCCGTTATTTGCAGTCTGGCAGATCACCGCGGGCGGGTTGAACCTCAGCGGACTGGGTCAGCGGGCCTTGTTGGAGGGGCCTTCGATTGGCTTTTTTGCCTCCCGCAAGTGCCCGGGCGTCGCTATTCGGGCGGCTATGGATTGGGCGGTGGCCCAGGCCAAGACCAAGCAGGCTGTGGTTAGCGGCTTTCATTCACCCCTGGAGCATTCGGTGCTGGAAGTGCTGTTGGCTGCTCGCGCCTCGGCGATAGTAGTGTTGGCCCGAGATGCGGTGGGGGCCCGATTGCCACCCGCTTGGGTGAAGGCATTGCAACATGGCACATTGGCGGTTGTCAGCACACAAGTCGGAGCACCACGGCTGACAGCGGAGCTGGCAGCCCGGCGCAATGAAGTGGTGGTGCGCTTGGCGGATCGCTGTGTGGTGGCGCACGCAACGCCAGGTGGGGGGCTCGCGGCTCAAGTCGCTCACTGGCAAAGTGTCGGGAATCTGGTGGACTTCAACCTCTGAGCTTCGCAAAGCCCGCGTAAGGCGTCATTCGCTGGACTGCACGACGCGCAGCACTTCCTCGCCGTAAGCTTCGAGCTTCTTGGCACCGATCCCGCTGATGCCCTGCAGTTCGCCAAGCGACCGGGGCGCCAGTGCCGCGATCGCGGCCAGTGTGGCGTCGTGGAAGATCACGTAGGCGGGCAAGTTGTGCGAACGGGCCACCTCGGCGCGCCAGGACTTGAGCGCCGCGAAGCGCGCTTGCCCCGAATCGGTGAGGCCGGCTGCGACGGCGGGCGCCGCAGCTTTGGCGCCTCCGCGCGTGCGCCGGCGCGAACCCGGCGGCACGGATACCGACTCGCGCAACCGCACCGGCGTCTCGCCCTTGAGCACGGCGCGCGAGCCGCCCGTCAGCTTGAGCGTGTTGAACGCCTGCGCATCGACTTCGAGCGCGCCGGTGGCAATCAGTTGCCGCAACACGCCGCGCAATTGCGCTTCACTCAACGCTGCGCCCAGACCGAAAGTGCTGATGCGCTCATGCCCGAACTGCGCGACCTTCTCGGTCTTCTTGCCGCGCAGGATGTCCATCACATGTCCGGCCCCGAAACTGATGCCGCTTTGCTGCTGCACGCGGTAGATGGTGGAGAGCAACTTGCGCGCGGCGTCGGTACCGTCCCAGATCTCCGGCGGGGAAAGGCAGTTGTCGCAATTGCCGCACGGCTTGGAATCTTCGCCAAAGTATCCGAGCAGCCGCACGCGCCGGCAGTCGGTGGCCTCTGCCAGCGCCAACAGTGCATCGAGCTTGCCGCGCATCACCTGCTTGAAGGCCTCCCCGGCGGGGCTTTCGTCGATCATGCGGCGCTGATTCACCACGTCCTGCAGCCCGTACGTCATCCAGGCCGCGGCGGGCATGCCGTCGCGCCCGGCGCGGCCAGTCTCCTGGTAGTAGCCCTCGATGTTCTTGGGCATGTCCAGGTGGGCGACGAAGCGCACGTCGGGCTTGTCGATTCCCATGCCGAAGGCGATGGTGGCTACCATCACGATAGCTTCCTCGCGCAGGAACCGGTCCTGGTTGGCCTGGCGCACGCCAGCGTCGAGGCCGGCGTGGTACGGCAGTGCGGTGATGCCCTGCGCACTCAGCGTCTGCGCGATTTCCTCGACCCGTTTGCGCGACTGGCAGTAGACGATCCCGGCTTCGCCCGCGTGCTCGCGCTCGATGAAGCGCAGCAATTGCGTCGTCGCGTCTTTCTTCTCCACGATGGTGTAGCCGATGTTCGGCCGGTCGAAGCTGCTGATGAATTGCCGAGCCTGTTCCAGCTGCAGCCGCTCCAGGATGTCTTCGCGCGTGATCGCGTCGGCCGTGGCGGTGAGC
>JBKJTX010000488.1:0-3447 GCA_046590315.1 Ramlibacter sp.
GCCAGGCCCATGAAGATCGTGATCGACTCGGGCAATGGCATTGCCGGCGCATCGGCGCCCGGCATCTTCCGCGCACTCGGCTGCGAGGTGACGGAGCTGTTCTGCGAGGTGGATGGCCATTTCCCGAACCACCATCCGGACCCGGCCCACGTCGAGAACCTGCAGGACCTCGTGCGCACGCTGCAGACCACGGATTGCGAACTTGGCCTCGCCTTCGATGGCGATGGTGACCGCCTGGGCGTGGTGACCAAGGACGGTCAGGTCATTTTCCCTGACCGTCAGTTGATGTTGTTCGCGCAGGAAGTCCTGTCGCGCAACCCGGGCGGCGAGATCGTGTACGACGTCAAGTGCACGCGGAACATCGCCCCCTGGGTCAAGCAACACGGCGGGACCGCCGTGATGTGGAAGACCGGGCACTCGCTGATTAAGGCCAAGCTCAAGGAAAGCGGTGCGCCGCTCGGCGGCGAGATGAGCGGGCACATCTTCTTCAAGGACCGCTGGTTCGGCTTCGACGATGGAACGTACGCGGGCGCTCGCTTGCTCGAAATCCTGTCCCACCACGCCGACCCGAGCGCGGTGCTCGATGCCCTGCCCACCAGCTTCTCCACGCCCGAGCTCAACGTGAAGTGCGCTGAAGGCGAGCCTCATGCGCTGATGAAGCAGATCAGCGAGTCGGCGCGCTTCGAGGCCCCGGCGCAGATCTCGACGATCGATGGCGTGCGGGTGGATTGGCCCGACGGCTTCGGTCTCATCCGCGCTTCCAACACCACACCGGTGCTGGTGCTGCGCTTCGAAGGCCATACGCCGGAGGCGCTGCACCGCATTGAGCGGGACATGCTGGCGCTGCTGCGGCGGATCAAGCCGGATGCGACGATAGGCGAGGCGGCGCACTAAGAGCTTTCTCTGAAAAAGTCGCTTCGCGACTTTTTCAGAGGCTGAAGTGTGAGAGAAGGCCCGGCAAGCCGGTTCCTTCTCTCAGGGGGGACCGCCCTGCACGTTGTTTCGGGCGGTCCACACGGTGGGAAGTCAAGACTGCCCACTCGAAGACTGCGCGCAACAACGTGCAGCGCACGTCTCCCATGCGGACAGGATCCGGCTTTGCCGGTCCTGCCGCACACTTCAACCTCTGCAAAACGCGCAGCGATTTTGCAGAGACAATGGCGGGCTGTGAGAATCCTCATCGTCAAGCTGTCCTCCCTGGGCGACGTCGTCCATGCCATGCCGGCGGTGCAGGACATCTGCGCCGCGCTGCCCGATGCCACCATCGACTGGGTCGTGGAAAAGGGATTCGTGCCTTTGGTACACCGCTGCGACGGGGTTGCGGAAGTGATCGCTTGCGACATCCGCCGCTGGCGCAAGTCGCCGCTCAGCGCGCAGACGCGCTCCGAGTGGCGCGTGTTCCGCGATCAACTGCGCAGTCGCGCCTATGACGCCGTCATCGACCTGCAGGGGCTCACCAAGTCCGCGCTGGTGGCGCGAGTTGCGCGTCTTACCGCCACCGGCAAGCGCTTTGCGCTCGCCAACCAGACCGAAGGCTCCAGCTATGAAGCGCCGACGCGTTGGGTCGCGGATGTCGCGATCCGTGTTGAGCCACGCATCCATGCCGTCGCGCGATCGCGCGAGCTGTGCGCGAAGGCGTTGGGATATGCTGTGCCCGACGCGCTTCACTTCGGGTTGCGAGCCGCAGGTGGTTCGCAACCCGAAGCGCAGCGCTGCATTGCGCTGGTGCATGGAACATCGCGCGCTGACAAGTGCTGGCCCGAATCCCATTGGCTAGCTCTTGCCCGCGCACTCGCCACCCGGGGCTACACCTTTGCATTGCCGCACGGAGACGATGCCGAGTTCGAGCGCAGCGAGCGGCTCGCGCGTGAGCTGGGCGGCGCCGCGCACGTGTGGCCGCGGCTGGACCTGGGCGCACTCACGGACCGGCTCGCGTCCTGCGTCGGCGTGATCGGCGTCGACAGTGGCCTCAGCCACATCGCTGTCGCGCTCAACCTGCCGCATGTGCAGATCTACAACTTCGACACAGCCTGGCGCACCGGACCGGTCGGCTCGGCGCACCAGCGTGCTGTATATGCGCCGCCGCATCCCTCGGTCGCGCAGGTACTGCAAGCTTGGGACGACGTGGCGCCCGCTTCATGATCCGCACACTCTATTCGCTGGTGGTGATGGGTGCGCAGCCCTTCCTGCGGCGCAAGCTCCAGCGACGCGGCGTGGCGGAGCCCGGCTACCTGGCGCATGTCGAAGAGCGCTTCGGCCACTATGTCGGCGAGGCCCAACCGGGCGCGCTGTGGATTCACGCCGTGTCGCTCGGCGAGACGCGCGCTGCCGCCATCCTCGTCGAGCGCTTGCGCGCATTGCAGCCTGGCATCCGCATCCTGCTCACGCACGGGACTGCGACCGGGCGTGCCGAGGGCGAGCGTCTGATGCGTGCGGACGATCATCAAGCCTGGCTGCCGTGGGACACACCGCGCGCTGTGCGGGATTTCCTGAATCATTTTCGTCCCGCCGCCGGCGTGCTGATGGAGACCGAGGTTTGGCCCAACATCGTCGCCGCATGCAAAGCACGCGGAATTCCGCTGGTGCTGGCCAACGCCCGCCTCAGCGAAAAGTCTCTTGCGCGGACGCGGCGCTTGGCCCCGTTGTCGCGGCCCGCTTACCAGGCGTTGTCTGCCGTGTATGCGCAGACCGAGGGCGATGCGCAGCGCCTCGCCCAAGCGGGCGCGACCGTGAAGGGCGTGTTCGGCAATCTTAAATTCGATGCCGCACCCGAGGCGGCGCAGCTTGCGCGTGGCCGCCAATGGCGCGCGGGCGCCGGCCGGCCGGTGGTGATGTTCGCGAGCTCGCGCGAAGGCGAGGAGGCGCAGCTGCTTCGGGCCGTCCGCACGCACGACGGCGCACGCGAGATCCAGTGGTTGCTGGTGCCGCGCCATCCACAGCGGTTCGACGAAGTCGCGGCGCTGGTGGCTGCAGAGGGCCTCTCAATGTCTCGCCGCAGCGCTTGGACGGAGCAAGCAACGCCAGCCGACGTCTGGATCGGCGATTCGCTGGGCGAGATGGCGCTCTATTACGGCATGGCCGATGTAGCGCTCCTGGGCGGCAGCTTCGAGCCGCTGGGCGGGCAGAACCTGATCGAGGCCGCGGCTTGCGGCTGTCCGGTGGTGATGGGTCCGCACACCTTCAATTTTTCCGAGGCCGCGGAACTCGCGCAAGAATCCGGCGCTGCGCAGCGCGTCGCGTCGATCGGCGACGCTGTGTCAGCCGCCCTGGCGTTGGTGCGAGATTCTGCGCGCCATCGCGTTGCCACGCAGGCGTGCTCGACCTTTGCAGCGGCTCATCAGGGCGCTGCAGAGAAGACGGCGCAAGCGCTGCTCGCGCTGATGGCGCATTAGCGCGGGTGATGAATGGGACGGGGGCTGTCGGGGCGCCTCATCCGGTACAAATAGT
>JBKJTX010000133.1:0-3160 GCA_046590315.1 Ramlibacter sp.
AGCTGCCGCGGCGACGGGCCTGAGCTGGACAGGGCGATGCAGGCGAACCGAGGCGCTTTACCATTCCCACCGCCCGGCCTCAGCCGGGCCGGCAAGGACGAGGAGGGCGCCACCACCATGAAGTCGTTGAGGACATCGCTTCGGATATTCAACGAGTTCGCGGGCGACCAGCGCGATTATGGCGTCGGCGAGCTCGCCGAGCGCTGCGGCCTGGCCAAGAGCCAGGTCTCCAAGGTGCTGAATGCCTTCGCGGAGTACGGCTTCCTGGTGCAGGACCCCGAGACGCGCCGCTACGCCGTCAGCGCGCGCACCTTTGCGCTGGGCTCGCGCTTCGTCACGCACGACAAGCTGTGCCGCGCGGCGATGCCGGTGATGCGCGACCTAGTGCAGAGCAGCGGCCACAGCGTGCGCCTGTCGGTGCTCGACGGCGACCGCGTGCTCTACCTGTTGGGCTTGGAGGGGCCGATGTTCGTCGACAGCGGCTGGCGTTCGGGCACCTGGCTGCCGGTGCATTCGACCACGGCCGGGCGCGTCCTGATGGCCTTCATGGACCCGGACCGGGTCACGCGGCTGCTCGCGGACAAGCCCCTGCGCGCCGTGACGCCGCACACCATCACCGATGAGGCCGAGATCCGGCGCCGCGTAGCTCGGGTCCGGGTCCAGGGCTACGCGACCCAGCGCAGCGAAACAACGCCAGGGCTGGGCACCGTGGCCGTCCCGATCTTCGGGCCGCAGCAGCAAGCCATCGGCACGCTGGGATTCGCCTTTCCTTCGCACCTGGTGCAAGTAACCGAAGAGCCGGCATTGGCCGCCGCGCTGCACAGCGCTGCACGCACGCTGTCGCAGCGGGTCGGATGCCTGGTGTACCCCTATGGCGGCGCGGACGACGCGCTGCGTACGCGGCCCATCGCGGCCGCCACCCGTGCCAGGGTCGCAGCCAGGGCCAAGCCGACAACGGCCTCACGATGAATGGAGACTATGGCGATGAATGCCAACACCGTCGATACACGCCGCCCTTCGCACATCGACGAGGCCGAGTGGCAGGTTCGCGTCGACCTCGCCGCGAGCTACCGCCTGCTGCACCACTTCCGCATGACGGACCTCATCTACAACCACATCTCGGCGCGCGTTCCGGGCAGCCATGACCGCTTCCTGATCAACGCCTACGGGCTGATGTACCACGAGATCACCGCGTCCAACCTGGCCATGGTGGACGTCGACGGCAAGGTCATCAGCGACAGCACCGGCCTGGGGATCAACCCGGGCGGCTTCACCATCCACTCGGCCGTGCACATGGCGCGCCCGGACGTCGCCTGCATCATGCACACCCACACTGCGGCCTGCATCGCCATCGCCTGCATGCGCCGCGGTCTCTTGCCGCTGACGCAGCACGCGATGCGCTTTTCCGGCCGCATCGCCTACCACGACTATGCCGGCGTGTACTTCACCGACGACGAGCGCCGCCGCCTTATCGCCTCTTTGGGCCAGCGGCAGGTGATGGTCTTGCGCAACCACGGCTCGCTGGTGTGCGGGCGCAGCATCGTTGAGGCCTTCGACCTCATGTACTACTTCGAGCGGGCTTGCCAGGCGCAGGTGGCGCTGCTGTCCTGCGGCGAAGAACTGGTGTACCCCGACGATGCGGTGGCTGAACAGGTGGCCGAGGTGTTCGAGGCGCCCGACCGCAAGGCCAACACGCGCATCTGGCCCGCGTTGCTGCGGATGCTTGACCAGAGCGATCCCGGTTACCGGACCTGAGCGAAGGAACTCAAATGGAAGAGAAAACGCAAAGCCCTGTCTGGTTCATCACGGGCTGCTCCACCGGCTTCGGGCGCGAGCTTGCCCTGCTCGCGCTGCGGCGCGGTTATCGTACGGTGGTCACCGCAAGGGACCCGGAAAGCGTGTGTGATATCGCGCAATCCGATGAAGACCGCTGCCTTGTGCTGCGCCTGGATGTGACGGATCCCGCGCAGGTCGCCGATGCCGTGCGCCAGGCCGAGCAGCGATTCGGCGCCATCGACGTGCTGGTCAACAATGCCGGACAAGGCTACATGACCTCCGTGGAAGATGCGCAAGAGGCCGACATTCGCGCGGTGTTCGAACTCAATTTCTTCGGGTTGCTCGGCGTGACAAACGTCCGGGATGTATATCTTTAACCTGAGGAGAGAGCCCGATTAGTGCACGTGTTGACTACGGGTTCAAACAAACCCGTTTGCGCCGTCTTGCTGTTTGTTTTGAACGCGGTGTGTCGGAAATCGGAAGCGCTGAAAATGAAGTTTAGTGACGTCGATATGACCAATCGTGTCTGGTTCATCCCCGCCGCAAACAACAAGTCGAAGCGCCCCAAGACACTGCCTTTGAATGACGGAGCCATGCACGTACTTACGAATCTGGTGTCCCGGGGAAAGAGTGAATTTGTGGTTCCGAATCCGGAAACAGGTCTGCCGTACAAAACGATAGCCCGTGTGTTTTGGAGGTTGAGAAAGAAGGCTGGTCTTCCTGCAAACACTTTCAGGTGCACGATTTTCGAGGATCGTTCAGCGAGCGCTACCTGGGAGCGCGCGAGTTGCTGTTCGCCGACACGGACCAGCAAGCGAAGGCCACCCGTGACCCGGTGGCTCCCGCCAAGCGTTCGAAAGCGGCGCTCGCCAAGGTCTCTCGGCACGCCCTCGACGACGGCACGCCAGCGCACAGCTTTGCTACCTTGCTCGCTGAACTCTCGACCATCGTGCGCAACACCTGTCGTACGCCGCACGCTGGGCCTGAGGCGCCAACCTTTAACGTCGTCACTACACCCAACCCGAAACAACAGCGCGCGCTCGAGCTGCTCCAGAAGATCCAGTTGTAGACAGAAAGCGGAACCCCAATATCATGCCAAGTGCTTGGCTGGTAATCAGAGTTCGCGCTGCAGTCACAGGAACTTCAGGTTAGCGCCTGCCGGCGGGGCCGAACAGGCCAGGGCGGTTACCTCGGCTTCGACGCTGGTTGCATATACCTTGGGCTTGCCGGGCCGTAGCAGATCGGTCAGCGCCAATTCCAGCCCGCCATCCAGATACGCTACGCGGGTGCGCCAGATCATTTTGCGCCCCCCTCCGAGCACCTGCATGATCCACGCCTCCGGCACCTTGCGATCCAGCGCTGCGAGCAGATGCGCACGATTGAC
>JBKJTX010000154.1:0-2705 GCA_046590315.1 Ramlibacter sp.
AATTCGGTGAAGAAGACAGGTCGCTGCGTCGTCGTCCATGAAGCCACGCGCACCAGTGGCTTTGGCGCCGGGCTGCTTTCGCTGGTGCAAGAGCATTGCTTCTACCAACTGGAAGCGCCGGTCGAGCGCGTCGCGGGCTGGGACACGCCGTATCCGCACGCCCAGGAATGGGCGTATTTTCCCGGCCCCAAGCGCGTCGGCGAAGCGTTTAAACGCGCCATGAAGGCCTGATCATGGGAACCTATGTAATCCGCACTCCCGACATCGGCGAAGGCATCGCCGAAGTGGAACTGGTTGCCTGGCACGTGAAGCCCGGCGACGAAGTGAAAGAAGACCAAATCCTGGCCGACGTGATGACGGACAAGGCCACGGTGGAAATCCCCTCGCCGATCTCCGGCAAGGTGATGGAACTGGTCGGCGACATTGGGCAGTTGGTGCCCGTCGGCGGCGATTTGGTGCGGCTGGAAGTGGAAGGCGCGGGCAATGAGCGTGCGGCCAAAGCACCGGCGCGTGCTGCTGCATCCAACTCCCTCCCCCCCCGGGGGAGGGCAGGGGTGGGGGCATCGAGTACCGAGCCACCGCCGCAGAGCCCCCACCCTCACCCTCCCCCGGAAGGGGAGGGAACAACTTTCAACCGCCCGCCCGTGCACGCGCCTGTCGCCATTCGCGCCGCCGGCGACAAGCCCATCGCCTCACCGGCGGTGCGCCGCCGCGCCTTGGAACTGGGCGTCGAGTTGCAGTACGTGCATGGCAGCGGCCCGGCCGGTCGCATCCAGCACGAAGACCTCGACGTGTATCTGGCGTCGCGTGGCAAACCGCAGCTGGGCCGCGGCAGCAGCGGCTATGCCGAGCGCAACCAGGAGCAGGCAATCCCCGTCATCGGCCTGCGCCGCAAGATCGCGCAGAAAATGCAGGAGGCCAAGCGCCGCATCCCGCATTTCAGTTATGTGGAAGAGTGCGACGTCACCGAGCTCGAGGCCCTGCGCGGCAAGCTCAATGCCAAGTTCGCAGCCGAGCGCGGCAAGCTGACGCTGCTTCCGCTGATCGCCCGCGCCGTGGTGTTGGCGGTGCGTGACTTCCCGCAAATGAATGCGCGCTTCGACGACGACGCGGGCGTGGTGACGCAATACGGCGCAGTGCATCTGGGGATGGCGGCCCAGACACCGTCGGGCCTGATGGTGCCCGTGCTGCACCACGCCGAGACGCTCGACCTCTGGGCCTTCGCTGCCGAGATCGCGCGATTGGCAGAGGCCGCGCGCAGCGGCAAGGCGACGCGCGAGGAGCTATCCGGCTCCACCATCACCATCAGCAGCCTCGGGGCGCTGGGCGGCATCGTCACCACACCGGTGATCAACCATCCCGAAGTCGCGATCATCGGCGTGAATCGCATGGTCGAGCGGCCCATGATCCGCAACGGCATGGTGGTCGCGCGCCAGATGATGAACCTGTCATCGTCGTTCGATCACCGGGTGGTCGACGGCATGCACGCCGCTGAATTCATTCAGGCCGTGCGCGCCCTGTTGGAATCCCCTGCCCTGCTGTTCGTCGAATAAGAAGACTCCATGAAGAATCTCACCACCACGCTGCTCGTCATCGGCGGCGGGCCGGCCGGTTACGTCGCTGGCATTCGGGCCGGCCAGCTCGGCGTTCCTACCATCCTGGTGGAAGGCGGCCGGCTCGGCGGCACCTGCCTCAACATCGGCTGCATCCCGTCAAAGGCATTGATCCATGCCGCCGAGGAGTTCGACAAGGCGCGCCATTGGTCCAACAACTCGGCGATCGGCATTCACGTGCAGTCGCCGAGCATCGACATCACCAAGACCATCCGCTGGAAAGACGGCATCGTCGAGCGGCTGACTGGCGGCGTGGGCGCATTGCTGAAAAAGAACGGCGCTCAAGTCATTCAAGGCTGGGCGACGGTCCTCGACGGCAAAACCGTGGAAGTCAAAACGACGCAGGGCGAGACGCTGCGCATTGCTTGCGAGCATCTCGTTCTGGCGACCGGTTCAATGCCGGTCGAACTGGCGTCAATGCCTTTCGGCGGACCCGTCATCTCGTCCACAGAGGCCCTCGCGCCCGCCGCCCTGCCCAAGCGGCTGGTCGTGGTGGGCGCGGGCTACATCGGCCTGGAGCTGGGCATTGCCTACCGCAAGCTCGGATGCGATGTCGCCGTCGTCGAGGCGACCGATCGCGTGCTGCCGGCCTACGACGAAGAGCTCACTCGGCCGGTGCTGGCCGCACTCAAGCGATTGGGCGTGGTGCTGCACCTGCGTTGCAGCGTGCAGGGCCTGGCCGACACCGGCAACGCCGTGCGCGTGCGCAGTGCGACGGCGGATGAATTCGCATTGCCGGCCGACCAGGTACTGGTGGCAGTCGGGCGTCGACCTCGCACCGAAGGCTTCGGCCTGGAGACCTTGCGGCTAGACATGGCTGGGCGCGCGCTGAAGGTCGACGACCAATGCCGCACTTCCATGCGCGACGTGTGGGCCGTCGGCGACGTGAGCGGCGAGCCGATGCTGGCGCACCGCGGGATGGCGCAAGGGGAGATGGTGGCTGAGATCATCGCGGGCAAGAAACGCAGGTTCGCGCCGATGGCCATGCCCGCAGTGTGCTTCACCGACCCGGAGGTCGTCGTCGTGGGCATGTCGCCGGGGCAGGCCGAGGAAGCCGGACTCGATTGCATCACCGCCGCCTTCCCCTTCGCG
>JBKJTX010000216.1:0-6587 GCA_046590315.1 Ramlibacter sp.
CTCACCAGGGCGCCGATGCTATTGGCACCGTGGTCGGTCTTGATCTGCTTCAGGCCATTGGCCACGTATTCGAGTGCGGTCTGCCAGTCGACGGTCTTCCACTCGAATACGTGGCCAATGGCCTGAAGCAGATCAAGACCGACCACGGTGCCAAGAGCATCGGCGCCCTGGTGAGCCCGCACAGTACGGTGGAAGAGTTGTATTTGGCCGGCGCACTGATGCGGGGATTGGGCAGCGAAAACATCGACTATCGGCTGCGCAACGCGGAGTTCGCGCCGTTTGAAGGGGTGCGGTGGCTCGGCACCTCTATCGCATCGCTCTCGAATTTGCAAGGCGCGTTGGTCATCGGCTCCAACCTGCGCAAGGACCATCCCCTGTTCGCGCTGCGCATTCGCTACGCGGTGCGCAAGGGCGCGAAGATCGCGGTGATCAATGACAAGGATCACGACTGGGCCATGTCGGTTGCCGCTTCGCACATCACGCCGGCATCGAACTGGGCGCAGGCCTTGGCCGATGTGGCCACCGCTGTTGCCGGCGAAAAGGGCTCCGCTGCGCCCGCCAAGGGCAATGCGACGAATACGGCCAAGGCCATCGCCAAGTCGCTGCTCACGGGCGAGCGCAAGGCGATCCTGCTGGGCAACGCTGCAGCGCATCACGCCAGCGCGTCTTCGCTGTTGGCGCTGGCCAACTGGATCGGCACGGCAACCGGCGCCACCGTGGGCTACCTCACGGAAGCGGCCAATACCGTCGGTGCACAGTTGGTCAACGCCCTGCCGGGCACGGGCGGCATGAACGCCGGGCAGATGCTGGGCGGCGGCTTGAAAGCTGTCATGCTGTTCAACAACGAGCCGGAATTCGATTCGGTGCTCGGCGACAAGGCAGCGGCCTGCTTGGCGCAAGCCGAGATGGTCATCACGCTCAGCCCGTTCAAAGCCAACATGGCCTTCAGCGACGTGCTGCTGCCGATCGCGCCGTTCACTGAAACGCCGGGCACCTTCGTCAATGCCGAAGGCCGGGTCCAGACGTTCCATGCCGTCGTCAAGCCGCTCGCTGAAACACGCCCCGGCTGGAAAGTGCTGCGCGTGCTGGGCAACATGCTGGGCGTGCCGGGTTTCGACTTCGAATCGGCGCAGGATGTCCTCGTCGCCGCGCGCGGCGCAGAAGACGCACAGACCGCCGAAGTGCAGGGTGGCAAGTTGAACAACGCGACGTCGGCTGCGATCGATCTGTCCATCGCGCCCGGCGCCCCGATCACTGCGTCGATCTATCAGCTCGACAGCATCGTCCGCCGCGCGCCATCACTGCAACTGACGGCCGACGCCCGCACCGCGCATCTGCTCGAGCAAGGAGTGGCCGCATGATCGACCAGATCTACGGCGCGGGCAATGGCCTCTTTGCGGGCGGCTGGTGGACCGGCGCCGGCTGGCCTGTCATCTGGACGCTGATCAAGATCGTCGTTGTTGTTGCACCGCTGATGGGCGCTGTGGCCTACCTCACCCTCTGGGAGCGCAAGGCGATCGGCTTCACGCAAATCCGTGTCGGTCCCAACCGAGTCGGTCCGCTGGGCCTGCTGCAGCCCATCGCGGACGCGGTGAAGCTGCTGACCAAGGAAATCATCATTCCTACGGTCGCGAACAAGGGCCTCTTCCTGCTCGGGCCGATCATGACCATCATGCCGGCCCTCGTTGCCTGGGCTGTCATCCCGTTCGGTCCGGACGTCGCGCTCGCCAACATCAATGCCGGCTTGCTGTTCATCATGGCCATCACCTCGCTCGAGGTGTACGGCGTGATCATCGCGGGCTGGGCATCCAATTCAAAGTACGCTTTCCTTGGCGCGTTGCGCGCCTCGGCGCAGATGGTGAGCTACGAGATCGCGATGGGCTTCTGCCTGGTGGTGGTGCTCATGGTCGCGGGCAGCCTCAACATGACCGACATCGTGATGGGCCAGGGCAAGGGCTGGTTCGCTGCGATGGGGCTCACATTTCTGTCCTGGAACTGGTTGCCTCTGCTCCCGATCTTCCTTGTCTACTTCATCTCGGGCCTGGCCGAAACCAATCGCCACCCCTTTGACGTCGTTGAAGGCGAGTCCGAGATCGTCGCCGGCCACATGATCGAGTATTCGGGCATGAGCTTCGCCATGTTCTTCCTGGCCGAGTACGCCAACATGTGGCTGGTCTCGATCCTGGCTGTGATCATGTTCCTTGGCGGCTGGCTCCCACCGGTCGAATTCCTGTCGTTCATTCCCGGCTGGATCTGGCTGGGCATCAAGACCTTCATGGTCGTCACCATGTTCGTGTGGGTGCGCTCCACCTTCCCCCGCTACCGTTACGACCAGATCATGCGCCTGGGCTGGAAGATTTTTATTCCCGTCACGCTGGTCTGGCTGGTCGTCGTCGGCCTGTGGATGCAGACACCCTACAACATCTGGAAGTAGAACGAGAAGTCATCATGTCTACCCAAGCCATTCCCCAACGTTCGGCCTTCTCGCTGAAGGATTTCCTTTCCAGCTTCATGCTGATCGAGCTCTTCAAAGGGCTTGCCATCACCGGCAAGTACGCCTTTTCGCGCAAGATCACCGTGCAGTTCCCGGAAGAAAAAACACCCTTGTCGCCGAGATTCAGGGGGTTGCACGCCTTGCGTCGCTACGAGAACGGCGAGGAACGCTGCATCGCCTGCAAATTGTGCGAGGCGGTGTGCCCGGCGCTGGCCATCACCATCGAGTCCGACCAGCGTGCCGACGGCACCCGCCGCACCACACGCTACGACATCGACCTCACCAAGTGCATCTTCTGCGGCTTTTGTGAGGAGAGCTGCCCGGTGGACGCGATCGTCGAGACCCACATCTTCGAATACCACGGCGAAAAGCGCGGCGACCTGTACTTCACCAAGGACATGTTGCTCGCCGTCGGCGACCGCTATGAGTCCGAAATTGCCGAACGCAGGGCGGCCGACGCCAAGTACCGCTGATCATGGACATCCGGACCGGCTTCTTCCTCCTGTTCTCGGCCGTGCTGCTGTTCGCGGCATTCCGGGTCATCACGGCCCGCAACCCGGTGTACGCCGCGCTCTACCTGGTGCTGGCTTTCTTCCAGGCTGCGGCGATCTGGCTGCTGCTCAAGGCCGAGTTCCTCGCGATCTCCCTGGTGCTGGTGTATGTCGGCGCCGTGATGGTGCTGTTCCTCTTCGTCGTGATGATGCTGGACATCAACGTCGACGCTATGCGTGCCGGTTTTTGGAAGCACTTTCCGTTGGCCGCCGGCGTCGGCGCATTGATCGCCCTGGAAATGGCGGGCGTGCTGTTGGCGGGCTTTCGGCCTGAAGAGCCGCGCGCGTTACCGGCAGTGGCCCAGGCCGTGACCCAGGGTGCGCAGTTTTCCAACACCAAGGAACTTGGCAAGCTGCTGTACACCCAGTATTTGTACCCGCTCGAAATCGCCGCCGTGATCCTGCTGGTGGCCATCGTCGCGGCCATCGCGCTGACGCTGCGTGAACGCAAAGACAGCCGCCACATGGACCCCGCCGACCAGGTCCGCGTCAAGGCGCGCGATCGCCTTCAGGTCATCAAGCAGGCGCCCACGATGGTGGCGCCTGCGCCTGCGCCTGCGCCTGCGCCGGTCGTTGCCGCCCCCGAGACCAAAGCATCATGACGCTCACCCTAGGCCATTTCCTCTCGCTGGGCGCAATGCTGTTCGCGCTGTCGGTGATCGGCATCTTTCTGAATCGCCGCAATCTCATCGTGCTGCTGATGGCGATTGAGTTGATGCTGCTCGCCGTGAACATGAACTTTGTCGCGTTCTCCTATTTCCTTGGCGATATGCACGGCCAGGTGTTCGTGTTTTTCATCCTCACTGTCGCGGCCGCTGAGTCCGCGATCGGCCTCGCCATTCTGGTGCTGCTGTTTCGCAACAAGTCGAACATCAACGTCGACGAACTCAACACGCTCAAGGGCTAAGCCCGCAAGATCAATGAGCCAAACCCTCAACGCTTCGATGCTGCTGGCCGTGCCGCTGGCGCCACTCGTGGGCTCGCTGCTGGCGGGCATTCTGGGCACCACCTTCGGCGGCAACCGGATTGGCCGCCGCCTGTCGCACACGTTCACCATTTCGGGCGTCGCGATCGCGTTCCTGATTTCGGCGATGACGCTCAAGAGTGTCGCGATCGACGGCGCGCGCTTCAACGAGACGATCTACAACTGGATGACGGTTGGCAGCCTGAAGTTGGAAATCGGCTTCCTGGTCGACGGGCTCACCGCCATGATGATGTGCGTCGTGACATTCGTGTCGTTGATGGTCCACATCTACACCATTGGCTACATGAAAGAAGACGAGGGCTACAACCGCTTCTTCTCGTACATCTCGCTGTTCACGTTCTCCATGCTGATGCTGGTCATGAGCAACAATTTCCTGCAGCTGTTCTTCGGCTGGGAAGCCGTGGGCCTGGTGTCCTACCTGCTGATCGGCTTCTGGTTCAACAAGCCCAGCGCCATCTTCGCCAACATGAAGGCCTTCCTGGTCAACCGCGTGGGCGACTTCGGCTTCATCCTGGGCATCGGCCTGATCGCAGCGTACGCCGGAACCCTGAGCTACGCCGACACCTTCGCCAAAGCGGGCGAGCTCGCCAAGCTGGGCTTCCCCGGCACCAACTGGATGCTGATCACGGTGATCTGCATTTGCCTCTTCATCGGTGCGATGGGTAAGAGCGCGCAGTTCCCGCTGCACGTGTGGCTGCCCGATTCGATGGAAGGCCCGACGCCGATCTCCGCGCTGATCCATGCCGCCACGATGGTGACAGCGGGCATCTTCATGGTCGCGCGCATGTCGCCACTGTTCGAGCTGTCCGATACTGCGCTCTCGTTCATCCTGCTGATCGGCGCGATCACGGCACTCTTCATGGGGTTTCTGGGCATCATCCAGAACGACATCAAGCGCGTCGTCGCGTACTCGACGCTCTCGCAGCTGGGCTACATGACGGTGGCGCTCGGTGCGTCGGCCTACTCGGTGGCGGTGTTCCACCTGATGACGCATGCGTTCTTCAAGGCGCTGCTGTTCCTCGCTGCCGGCTCGGTGATCATCGGCATGCACCACAACCAGGACATCCGCTGGATGGGGAATGTGCGCAAGTACATGCCCATCACCTGGTTCACGTCGCTGCTGGGCTCGCTCGCCCTCATCGGAACGCCACTGTTCGCCGGCTTCTATTCCAAGGACAGCATCATCGAGGCGGTGCACCACAGCCATCTGCCCTTCGCCGGCTTCGCCTACTTCGCCGTGCTGGCGGGCGTGTTTGTTACGGCCTTCTATTCCTTCCGCATGTACTTCCTGGTGTTCCACGGCAAGGAACGATTCGACCAGAATCCCGACACCCATCACGGCAAGGACGATCACGGGCACGGCCATCACGATGAGCACAAGCCGCACGAGTCGCCCTGGGTCGTCACCGTGCCGCTGGTTCTCCTGGCGATCCCTTCGGTCGTCATCGGGTATCTCACCATTGAACCCGTGCTGTTCGGCGACTTCCTGAAAGACTCCATCGCGGTCAATGCGGAAAAACATCCGGCCATGCACCTGCTGGCCGAAGAGTTCCATGGAGCGGCGCGCATGGCGCTGCACGGCCTCATGTCGGCGCCGTTCTGGCTGGCCCTCGCCGGCGTCGTGTCGGCCTGGTACCTGTACATGAAGAACCCGGCGCTGCCGGCGGCGATCAAGCGCCGTGTGCAGCCGCTCTATACATTGCTGGACAACAAGTACTACATGGATTGGTTCAACGAGAACGTGTTGGCGCGGGGCGCGCGTTTGCTGGGCACCGGCCTGTGGAAGGGCGGGGACCAGGCCGTCATCGATGGTGCGATGGTCAATGGCAGTGCGCGCGGTGTGGTCTGGGTGGCCGGCGTGGTGCGCTGGATTCAGACGGGCTACATCTATCACTACGCGTTCGCGATGATCGTCGGCGTGTTCGCGCTGATGACCTGGTTTGTCTGGTTCCACCGCTAAGAAATTGGGAGGGACGCGCTTGGTGTCCCTTCGACTAGAAGAAGAGAAAACAACATGGGTTTGCTGAGCCTTGCCATCTGGACGCCGATTGCATTCGGCGTCGTGCTGCTGGCCTTGGGACGAGACGATCAGGCGCGCTCTGTGCGCTGGCTGGCGTTGGTCGGCGCGTTGGTGAGCCTGTTGGTTACTCTGCCTCTGTACTCGCGCTTCGACGCCGGCACATCGGCCATGCAGTTCGTCGAGAAAGCGCCCTGGATCGGACGTTTCAACGTCAACTACCACCTCGGCATCGACGGCATCTCGTTCTGGTTCATCCTGCTGACAGCGTTCATTACGCTCGTGGTCGTCATCTCCGCATGGGAAGTCATCACCGAGCGCGTCAACCAGTACATGGGCGCTTTCCTGATCCTGTCGGGACTCATGATCGGCGTGTTCTGCGCGCTCGACGGCATCCTGTTCTACACGTTCTTCGAGGCGACGCTGATTCCGATGTACCTGATCATCGGCATCTGGGGCGGCCCGAACAAGATCTACGCCGCGTTCAAGTTTTTCCTCTACACGCTGCTGGGCTCGCTGCTGATGCTGGTTGCACTGGTG
>JBKJTX010000239.1:0-5505 GCA_046590315.1 Ramlibacter sp.
GGCCAATCGCCGGCTGGCCTTCAACCGGCTGCGCGACCGCGACATGGTCGTCAAGCTGTTCGCCGAACTGGGCCCGCGTTACGCGACCCGCAACGGCGGCTACCTGCGCATCCTGAAGATGGGTTTCCGTCAGGGCGACAACGCGCCGATGGCGCTGGTCGAACTGATGGACCGTCCGGAAGCGGAAGCGGCGGATGCGACGAAAGAGACGACGAACGAGTAATCGGGAAATCGTTTTGCAAGGAAGCCGGCAGGATGCGAATCCGCCGGCTTTTTTCATTGGGCACAACTCTCATGGACGGCGCGCGCTCTGTCGCGCACGGGCTGAGCCGGGGGTGGCAAGCAACAGTTGGCTACCCGGGTGGCTGAGCCGCAGGCGCTGAACCGCAACCGCCGAGAGTAAGGCAGGGTGAGGCCACTGCCGCATCACCGCGTTGCCCTGGATAGAGAAGGTCGAAGAGCGCCCTGGTCGTCGGCGTCATGCCCGTCCCGCTGGGAAGCACGAACTCGCTGCTCGTGACCAGCACTTTCACGTAGATGGCCTCGAACACCCGCTTCACCTGATCTGGTCCCACAAGCTCACGGTCGAAGCCAGGAATGATTCCGATCAGCTGCCAACCGGCCTTCTCAAAGCCTGTTTGCATGTGAGGAACCTTGAGTGTGGCCAAGCTGTAGACCATTCCCATTCCCATAAAGCTGCCCATTGCCTCCATGAGCGCCGGGAAGCACTTGCTCAGGCGAGCGCCACGATGGGCGTCGGCAATGGTTCCAACACGGCCATAGATGACTTTGCTGTCGCGGTCTCTCTCGACTGAGAGCATGCCGGCCCACTCATTCCCCTTCTTGAAGATGAGGACGAAGAAATCGCGATCTGAGTCCTCATCCAGGACCACGCGGGTCCTGTAGAAGTCTTCCCGGAGGAAGCAGCTGGCGTTGCTCACGGACAGGCCTGGAAACCACTCGTCAACTTTCCGGATAAGTTCCGATACATCGACGTCCCGCAGCAATTCATAGTGGTAACCCCCCGGTGGGGTTACGACACTCATCAGCGACTCAACGGACGGCCAGACCATGTTTATCTCCATTGTTCTTGGGAAAGCGGCCGAAACACAATGCTGTGGCCGAAGCAGAACCAAAGGCGAGGAATACACCGATCAAGGTCAGGACTACCATGAAGAGCGCTATCGCCAGCGCGTACTGCAGTCCCTCGCCCGACGCACTACACCAGGAATGACGATAGTCCCCGCCGAACAGTTACCTGGCGAGTTTCTTGAGAGAGCAGAACGGCGTGCCGACGCGGCTACTGGCGACATGATGACTGCCTGCCGCAGCCGGACTCGCCATCGCGAAGTCCTCAGTGCCGTGTCATGCGTGATTGAAACCTGGTCGGGGTGAGAGGATTCGAACCTCCGGCCTCTACGTCCCGAACGTAGCGCTCTACCAGGCTAAGCTACACCCCGAGGTGTCACGGTTTGCCGGCGCGATGTTGCCGCGATGTTGCCGCGATGTTGCCGCGATGTTGCCTTATGCCCGACTTGCCGAGTCTTGCAGTCAGGCAGAACGCCCAACCGCGAAAGCCGCTAATTGTAGCAGAGAATCCTTGTGATTTGAATCAGCAAGACGCGCAAGTTCTGATGCAGCGCGCGCGGCCTCCGCTGCCGCCACCTGGCGCGCATACGCAAGCGCCCCCGTCGCCTCGATCGTGGCCTGGATCGTTGCGAAATCCTGCAGTCCACCTTCAGTGATGGCCCGACGGACTGCATCGCGCTGGTCCGGCGTTCCGTGGGCCATCGCATGGATCAACGGCAGCGTGGCCTTGCCTTCGGCAAGGTCGTCTCCCAGGTTCTTGCCGATCACCGCCGCATCGCCCGAATAATCGAGCACGTCGTCGATGAGCTGGAAGGCAGTCCCGAGATGGGTGCCGTAACGCCCCAGCGCATCCTCGAGATCGCGCTGGGCACCGGCCAGCACTGCGCCCAGTCGCATCGCTGCCTCGAACAGCTTGGCGGTCTTGCGGCGCACCACGTCGAGGTAACGGATCTCATCGACGTCCGGATTGCGGCAGTTCAGCAACTGCAGCACTTCACCCTCTGCGATGACATTCGTCGCATCGGACAGAATCTCGAGGACCCGCATGCGATTGAGTCCGACCATCATCTGGAACGATCGCGAATAAAGAAAATCGCCGACCAGTACCGATGCGGCATTCCCGAATTCCGCATTCGCAGTCGGACGCCCGCGGCGCAGTGACGACTCGTCCACGACGTCGTCGTGCAGCAGCGTCGCCGTATGGATGAGTTCGACGGCCGCGGCGAGCGTGTAGTGCTCGTCTCCTTCATAGCCGCACGCATTGGCCGAGAGCACGAGCAGGGCAGGGCGCAGGCGCTTTCCGCCGCTGTTGACGATGTACTCGGCGATGCTCTGCACGAGCACGACGTCGGAGCGCAGTGATTGCCGGATAACCCGGTCGACGTGCGCGAGTGTCGGCGCGAAGCGCGCTTGAAGCGTGGCGGAGGACAAAATGGTCGGGGGAGGGGCGTTGGGTGCGGGATTATAACCGTCAGTTATCGCCGGGCCTTACATTGGCTCAATCGGGGGGCGAAGTTTCGGGGGCATTCCTGCTGTTGTTTGGCGGCATCTTTCTCGCCATTGCCTGGCAAGTCGGCCCGGAGCCGATGATCGATGCGGCGCGCTACAAGACGTTTACCGCCCACTCCAATGGGCGCATCGTCGAGAGCTGGCTGGCGATGGAATTCGATCCGGTCGACATGGGGCAGAAGCGGCGCTGGTTCGCCTTTGCCAAAGTCGCGCCGTGCATCGTGGCGGAATATGACGGCGACTGGGGGACGTCACGCCGCCGGGCGTTTTGCGGTAACCAAGTCAAATTTCGGGAAGACTTGAACTTGAACATGTGGGACACGCTGAGGCCGGGCGTTCTGTTTGCCTGGCAGCGCGATGCCAGCGGGTTTGCCATCGGCGAAATTCGCCTGAGCAAGACCGCCCGCGATTGGCTGGCCGCACAACCGCCCTACAGCACCTTTCATGTTTCGCTCTGCGAAAAACCACGCGATGGTGTCGGCGTGGGATACGTCGATGCGATGAGGCTCCCACGAGTAGGTTGGACGCCACAGTCATCGGTAGACCTTTTTGCAATTGCCGATCTGGATCACCAGGACGCGTAATGTGCCGTCTTGAACGTCGCAGATGATTTGATAGTCGCCGACCCGATAACGCCAATAGGTACCGAGCATGGGGCCGGTCAGGGCCTTGCCAGTACCGCGCGGATTTTCTTTGCCGGCGACGCGCGCGTCCATGAAATCGAGGATTCGCCGCGCAGCCGCTTTGTGGCCGTCTCGGTGTAGTCAACCGACCAGGCCAAGGTCTTTCCTCACTTGCTCGGCGGAATAAACCTCTTCTTCGCCTTTGCGCACGCGCTCTGTCGTCGATGCGGCGAGGTAATAGTCTTCCAGGTCTTCCAGCCCGTTGGCGACCAACTCGCGCAGGTAATACGCTTTGGTGCGACCAGTCTGCGTGGCCAGTTGGTCTAGTCTCCTCTCGGTTTCCGGATCAAGCCGGATCGAAGTTGCCATGGTGGTGTCCTGTGTGAATGCTTGTATTCATCGTATCCGAACCTCGGCACACAGGGACAGACAAAGTCACAACTGAAATGCAGTTCGGTTTGCGATGGTCAATGTGGGAGCGGTGCCACCGAAACTTTGGTCACGAGCGGCCGTCGCGATAGCACCGCTCCCACAACCGCCTGTGGCGCATCGCTACTTTGCTAAGACCGGACATTACTGCGTTGCTGTGACAGTCAAGTCGTCACGTTTGACCCGGCTTCCGGGGGGCGCTATAATGCAGGGCTGTCCAGCAACTACGCAGGCGGTATTTGCACTCTCGTAGGCGATATTCGCTGTCGCGTAGCGTTGCGCGGGCATCCGTTTCAACCCAAATTGAGGTTCCTCCCATGTATGCGGTCATAAAAACCGGTGGCAAGCAGTATCGCGTTGCTCCCGGCGAAAAACTTAAAGTAGAACAGATACCGGCAGACATTGGCAGCGAGGTTGTGATCGATCAGGTATTGCTCGTCGGTGACGGCGACGCAATAACGGTCGGACAACCCCTCGTCGCCGGCGCGTCGGTCGTAACCAAAGTGCTTGCCCACGGTCGTGGTGAAAAAGTGAAGATCTTCAAGATGCGCCGCCGCAAGCATTACCAGAAGCACCAGGGTCATCGGCAGAACTATACCGAGTTGTCGATCGAATCGATCAACGCGTAACCGGGACAGGCAAAAACATGGCACACAAAAAAGCAGGCGGTTCATCCCGCAACGGCCGCGACTCCGAGTCGAAGCGCCTGGGCGTCAAGGCCTACGGCGGCGAATTGATCTCGGCCGGCAGCATCATCATCCGCCAGCGCGGCACGCGCATGCACCCCGGCGACAATGTCGGCATGGGCAAGGACCACACGTTGTTCGCGCTCGTCGACGGGCACGTGAAGTTCGTGGTCAAGGGCGAGCGCCAGCGCAAGCTCGCGACGATCGTTCCGGCGGCCGAAGCCTGACCGGATTCGATGCGCAAACAAAAAGCCCGGCCGTCGCCGGGCTTTTTGTTTGCGGGCCATTTCCTGGAACCCGGCCCGGCTCGGGTTCACCTTCGTTCCAGCCACCACAGCATCGCTGCGGCGAGAAGGAAGAACAGTATCGTCGGGAAGACGGCGCTGGGCAGCGGCGGCCAGCTGTAGAGCACCCCGAGATACGAGAAGAACATGTTGAACGTGTAGAAGACCAGGCCGAGCATGATCCCGCTGAATATGCGCATCCCGATGCCCCCGGAGCGCCGCTGGAACAGCGCGAACGGAAGCGCCAGGAACATCATCACCAGCACCGCGATCGGATAGCAGATCTTCTTCCAGAAAGCGATCTCGTAGCGCGAGGTCTTCTGCTTGTTCTCGGTCAGATAGTCGATGTACTGGTACAGGTTGGCCGCGGACATGCGTTCCGGCTGCACCAGCAGTACCGACAGGAACGATGGATCCAGGACGGAGTTCCACACCATTTCGGGCAGCCGCGCGGTCCGCGTGCCGGCGTCGTCGAGCAGCGTCTGGGTGATGCCCGTCAGCTTCCAGCGGTTGCTGCCCAGATAGCGGCCGCGGTCGGCGAGGCTCACACTGCGCAGGCGATGTTCGGCGTCGAATTCGTAGATTTTCACCCCCAGCAGGACCGTATCCGGCAACTCCACCTGACGGATGTTGATGAAGTTGCGGTCCTGGCGCAGCCAGACGCCCGACCGGAATTCCTGCGCAACCACCTGGTTGCGGGCCTGCAGCTTGAATTGCTGCGCGATCTTCTCCGAGTACGGCACCACGAATTCGCCGAGCGCGAACGTGACCACCACGAGCACCAGCCCAACGCGCATCAGCGCCCAGCCGATCTGCTGCAGCGACGCACCCGCGGAGCGCATGACCGTGTATTCCGAGTTGCCCAGTTGGTGGGCAACTCGGAAT
>JBKJTX010000030.1:0-9354 GCA_046590315.1 Ramlibacter sp.
GTAGGTCCCTGGTTCGAGCCCAGGTCGAGGAGCCAAATCGGTACGGAGATGGGCACGTTTGCAGTGCCCATTTCTTTTTCCGCTACTGCAGCCAGAAGTGCAGCCTTTTTCGCCGCATCACCACCTGCTTGCCATCGAAGCGGTTGTCGCCAACGAACTGGCGCAGATAGCGCTAGCTGCTCCGCTTGAGAATCAAGCACGTACCTGTCCGTGGGATGGGGTCAAGACCAAGACCAATGCTCAACGTCCAAAAGCTAGGAGATCGACATGAACAGCACGGAGCACCGATATCTTGAACGTCTCTGCGCGATGGGGCTAGTGGCTTTCGCGCTCGTTCTTGTCACTGGCTGCGTGGCCGTACCAAGTGTGCCTCCAGCAGCACGAGCCGAGCTCGCGCCAACCGCAAAGCTTCGGGTCGGCCTGATACTCTCAAATCAGGTGCTCGTAAGCAAAGATCCGAGCACCGGAGAGCTGCGCGGCGTCACAATCAGTCTTGGAAAGGCATTAGCGCAACGGCTGGGCGTTCCGTTCGACCCTGTGGGTTACGCCAATCCCGCTGAGCTCGTGAAAAGCTTCGGCACCAACCAGTGGGACATTGCGTTTCTTGCATTTGATCCTGCACGCGCGAAGGAAGTGGATTTTTCGCCTCCTTACATGGAAGTCGACAATACCTATCTGGTTACCGCGAAGTCAAAGGTCACCGCGGTCGAGCGTGCCGATCAATCCGGCGTGACCATCGCCGTGCCGGAGAGAAGCGCCCCCGATTTATTTTTGAGCCGCAACCTCAAATCAGCACAAGT
Organism: Ramlibacter sp.; assembly: GCA_046590315.1. Lineage (GTDB taxonomy): Bacteria > Pseudomonadota > Gammaproteobacteria > Burkholderiales > Burkholderiaceae_C > Ramlibacter. The sequence continues at coordinate 801 of JBKJTX010000030.1, forward strand.
GCTGCGCGTTCCGGGAGGTGCGGAAGCCGCGATCGAAGCTCTAAGATCGGGGAAGGCTGATGCCTATGCAGAGAACGCGCACATGCTATCGCTTTACTCCGATCAGCTGCCCGGCGCCCGCGTCCTGGAAGGACGTTACACCGTGATCCAACACGCAATTGCCACGCCCCAAGGCAAAGTAGCTGCAGCAGAGTACGTCAAGGGTTTTGTTGAGCAAGCCAAGTCCGACGGTACGATTGCTGGGGCTATCCGCGCAGCTGGTTTGCGGCGAACTCAGGTGGCACCTCCTTCGCAAACGAAATGATCTCCTAACTTTAGTTCGAGGAGACGCGCTGAAGCGTGCCGCCCAACATGACGCTAGGGCACGAAAACCACCACATCCCAGTTCTCGGATTCGCCCACACTGGGGAGCCAAACTGGAAAAGGGTTAGCCGGTTAGAGACCCCGCTATTCACCGAATATCGACATCCCGCGGTACGAAGACATCGGCCTGGCAGTCGGAACGACTGATGTAGCCCCGGTATTGCGCACAAATCGGATCTGCGCGTTACAGCCACCCTTCTTGACTTGGTTCATGGTTACATCGCCAGTGTCGGGAACGTCCAGTCGCACGGTGAATTCGTCGGCTCGAACGAAGTTTGAATTCGCAGACGTCCAATTGATGCTGGCTGCAAGGGTGCTCTGTGCTGCGCCATAGTCCCCCACCAGCTGGTAGCCGAGCGGTCCTCCGTTGTAATCTGTTGCCTTGCCCACGACGCTGAGCGTCTGGTCTGCGCCAATATCAAGATCGACGTCCTTCTGCACCACATAGTAGTCGGCGCCGACGCACTTGATCTTCATGTTCCACGCAGCGTTGGCCAACGTGGTCGCGCACACCTGAGCACTCGGCGTGCCCACAATGCCATGGCTGTCGATTGCAGCAACGCGATAGCAGTACTGGGTGTTGGGCTGCAATTTGGGCATGAGCGCGGTAGTGCCGTCGACTTGGGCGACCTGTTTGTCGCCGAGCAGGATGATGTAGCCGCTGATGCCGGCAGGGTCGGCGGGTGCAGTCCAACTCAGTTTGATCGACGTCGTGGAGGCGGCCTGGGCGGAAAGCCCGGTCGGTGCCGCTGGAGCAATCTTGCTTGCCGCAGCTGTGCGGCCGCATACGGACGAAGTCGGCGGCGAATGGTTGCCCGCCTTGTCGTTCGCGATGATCGTGTAGCAATACTGCGTGTCGGGTTGAAGCCCTCCGTCCACGAACGATACGGACCCAACGTCCTGAAGTCGCGATGAATTGCGCGTAACGGTATAGCCCACGACTGCGACGTTATCCGTTGCGGCGGTCCAGCTCACCCTCAATTGCGATGACGACAGGGTCTCGACGATGACGGCAAAGGGGCGTGATGGGGGTACAGTGTCCGCGCATGTGGTGAGCGATCCCCCGCCAAGGGGGCGCGATATGTCTGCGATGGTGAGCTTCAACTTGCTCAAGCCGAGAAAGGCGAAGTCTGACGCAACCGCCTCAGCACGGCCCCCGACCGTTGCACTCCAGTGGATGCAGGCCTCTTTGGCCGAGACTGTGTCGAAGCCCTCTACTTTGAGATAAGGGCCGATATCGAGAGACAGGCCCAACTTCCCGTATGCCCTGAGGCCCGCTGAAAGCGGGAGAAAGAAGTCGGCTTTTCCACTCGCGCTCGCGGCAGTGTCGCCGAAGGAAAAGGTACCGCCCGCATTCAAGCTGCCTGTCGCAGTCAGACCCGACTCGGGCGTCCACCGCATGCCCACAGGTGCCGAAAGATATGTCGAGCCGTTCCCAGTGACGCCAACTTTGACAGAAACAATGAGTTCTGATTTTCCCTCCACATAGGGTATGAACACTACCGGTCCCGCGAACACGGGCGGGAACTTGGCCAGGGGCAGCGTACCTTTCAGCACGAAGACCTCATCTTTCAGGTACATCGACATTTCGCTGAGCGTAAGCGAGGGGTTGATCGTGTACTTGGCTTCCTGCAAGCCAGTGAGCCCGAATGTGAAAGCTGCCTCCGGCGTCACGTCGAGCGTGGCCTTGGCCGAAAATCCGTCTTTGGTCCCTTCTGGTCCCGTCAGGGTCAATTCGATCAGCATCATTGTCGATGCCTGCGGATTCTCTGCAGCGGCTGCCGAGGAGCCTGCCCGCCCGTCAATGATCAGCGTGCCCTCCGCGATCACATCCGCCAGCGTGGCCTCCGTGGTGTCGACGATGTAGCTACCACCAGGCAAGGAAATCACGCTGGCAACGCGCCGCAACAAGCCCTCGCCGACTTTCGAAAAAATGACGGAGCCGGCAGTCAGGCTGCCAATTTGCGAGGCGCTCGACCCGAAGATCAGAACGCCACCTTTGTTCGATACCAGCTGCAACATGGTGAGTGCCGTCAACTCCACCGCCTCGGGCTGCAGCACCGGCGGTGTCGTTGGCGCGAACCAAGGGTGGACCGTCTTGTCCACATCGAGCGTCACCTTGCATACATCGCCCGATTGTGTGTCGCAGCCTGACCAATGGTGCAGGACCCACCCAGCTGCGGGCACCGCAGTCACAGTGATGGCTGTTCCCTTTGCGTACTCGCTCGAACAGTATGTCTTGCTGGAGCACACCGCGATGCCACTCTTGTTGACAACGCTGCCTTGGCCAAACTGACTCACGCTGAACATTCGGATATCCACCGTGAGGCCAATCAGCCGGATCGCAGCGGTGGTGTCGGTGGGCGTCACCGCCGCGGCGATTGCGACAGTACGCGTGATCGACTCTTCGGGCGTGTTGAAGTTAAGGCCCTGCGCGATCGCGAAATAGCTGGCCACGGTGTACTTGTTGTCCAGCAGGTCGGCGACAAAGCCGAATGTTGCATCGCCCTTGAACGTGTGCGCCGAGCCCAGGATCGCGCGCACGAGCGAGCCGCGGGTTTCGCTGCCGTCAGCGAGCTTGGTCGTCCAGTACGCCATCCCGCCCGGGTCGACGGACGATCGGCCGAGCACGTTCCGATAGACGATGGTGACGAAGTCCGCGTTGGTCATCGACGCGGAATAGCCAGTCAAGGAGGAGAACTGGACGCCGGCCTTGTAGAAACTGTCGGCGATCTGGTTCAAGGTCACGCCTGCCTTGAACTGGCCGATCCAGAATGACAGGCCGTCAGCGTCCGGCACGCGGTTGAAGAACGCGACGTACAGCTCGACCAGGGTCTTCAAGTCCGCGGGCGAGATTGCCTGCGACTGCGCGAGGACGCCCAGGTTGACCGTCATGTCGGAAAACTTGAGGCTCTGCGCGCCTGTGACGTCGGTGCTGACCGTGCCGTCGACCAAGTCGACCACCGTGATGGACGTGGGCGTGCGGTGGATGGCGTAGCTGGCCCGGGTGTTCGGGAAAGTGGCCAGGCCATTGACGACGCTTGCCGTCTGGGCCAACAGGCCCTGCATGGGAGCCGGTGAGGAAGGGGCAGCGCCAGAGGGACCGGTATCGCCTCGACCACCTGCACCACATGCGACGATTGCGGAAGTAAGCGCCAAAAGTGCGAATAACCTACTTAGATCGCGCATCGTGCTCTCCTCCAGTTTGCGCGAATTATGTTCCTTATGTCACCAATTGCAACGACTTTCCACATGGGTGTGGGCCGAGCAACCTGCTTGCGGCACCGAGCCGCGTCGCAAGGCGGCGAATCGCGTCACAATCGTCATGGACTTCCCATTCGAAACAGATTGATGAGGCATATGCAGATGCGAATGGCATTTACAGCCTTGGCAGCCACCGCGATCGTATTGCTTGCGGGATGTGCCACCGAGGGCGCGATCGATCCAGAGCTGCAGACCATCGTTCAAGGCAAGCTGCCCCCTGCGAACATCACCTTGAATATTTCTGGGCTAGGGCCCTGTACCGATAATCCGGACAGGTCGCTGCACCTCAACTCGCAACAGGCAGTGACCGTCCTTGTACACGGCTGCTTCGGTTCGTCCGGGAATTTCCGCGGCTTGGCGCAGGTGCTTGCCTTCCACGGCCAGCAGACAGCCTGTTTCACCTACAACGATCGCGACAGCTTGATGCTGAGCTCGAGTCAGTTGACCGCAGCCCTCGAGCAGCTTGCGCAAAAGATGGGCAGCAAACACGTGAACGTCATAGGCCATAGTCAGGGCGCTCTGATCGCGCGCAAATCGTTGGTCGCTGACCGTCCCAACCCGATACGCAACGACGATCTACAACTGCGGCTGGTGACAGTGTCAGGTCCCTTCTCAGGTATTGCGTCTGCCAGTCCATGCGGCAATCCGGTCATGCGGGTGCTCTCACTCGGTTTGCTCGGGCTGACGTGCAAGATCGTGACAGGCGATAAGTGGTCGGAGATTACCTACAATTCGGAATTCATCCGCCAGCCCGGTTCGTTGCACAAACAGGTGCGCGACTATCTCAAAATAGATACCGACGAACGCGGAACCTGCCGCCGCTTGGGCAACGGCGTATGCGCAGAGGCGGACAATATATTTAGTCTGGAAGAGCAGCGTAACGCGACGATAGACCGCGACCCAGTCACGAACACTGTGGAAGTCAAAGCCGGTCACGTCGAGATTGTCGGTGACAAGCGCGTCGCGCCGGTCAAGCTCATCGCCATACTGCAGCAACACGGAATTCTCAATCCGACCGAACCGCAACGCAGCGCGGAATTGAACGTATTGCTGACGAAACTGTACGGCCGCGCGAACTGAATCTTGAAGCACAACGCGGGCTGGCCAGATGACAGATGCAGACACGGTGACGAACGCGATTCGGCAATGCTAACCTCGATCATGACGTGCCAATTCCGTTTTTTTAGGGAACCAGTGCGTCGAGTTCAGGCATCAGGTGGGGGCCCTCCTGCGCAGCGGCGTTGTTGCGCGCGCCGACGAAGACGGCTGGTGTTTGGCCTCGGTTGACTGCCACGTGCGGCATCCCATGCGGGATGAACAGGAAATCGCCCGGTCGCGCCACGTCCCGACGTTCCAGGCGCGGGCCGGTCCATAACTCCACCTCTTCACCGCTCAACATGTAGTGCGCCGACTCATGCTCCTCATGCACGTGCGCACGGGTACGCTGTCCGGGGGCGAGCGTGATGAGTCCCAAAAACAAGGCAGTGGCGCCAGTGGTTTCACTGCTGACGCCAGCGGCGTAGCGCGAACCCTGTGTGCTGGAGAAAGCGTCTGATTGACGGACAACGAATCGTTGTGCAGCGGTCGCGATGGCGTTCATGTGGAATTCCTTTAGGGTGGTATTGCGGAGGGGTGTTCCGCCGCTACACAATGCGCTACACGACCGCCCGCGTCATGCAATGGGCGCCGAAATCTACCGAAATTTTCCGAAATGCACCTGCCTCGATGAGCCGCCGCTACGCCTTCGGCCCCTTCCTGCTTGACGCTGCCCGGGGAACGCTGACACGGGATGGCGTCGCCGTGGCGGCGGGGCAGCGCGGGCTGCGACTCCTGCAGAAGCTGCTGGCTGCGGCCGGCGAGCCTGTAACGAAAGCCGAGTTGATGGAGGCCGCTTGGCCAGGCCTTGTAGTGGAGGACAGCAATCTCAGCGTGCAGGTCGCCGCGCTGCGCAAACTGCTTGGCCGGCCGGCCGGCGAGGCCAAAGAGTGGATCGTGACCGTGCAGCGAACCGGTTATCGGATCGCCGAAGTCACAGAGATCGAACATACACAGCTCGCGCCGCTTGAGCGGGCGGCGCCCGAGCAGCAAGGGCGCCCCGGCATTGCCGTGCTGCCATTCACCCACTTGGGTGAGGATCCCACGCAGGAGTATTTAGCCGACGGCGTGACTGAGGCGCTCATCACTGCACTCATGCGTTTTCGCTGGTTTTCGGTAACCGGTAGGGGTGCGAGCCACATCTACAAGCTGCGCGAGGTGGATAGCCCCACCGCCGCGGCCGAGCTGGGTGTGCGTTACCTGGTCGAAGGTTCCGTGCGCAAGTCAGACTCTCGGCTGCGGATTGCCGCGCAACTGGTGGATGCCGCGGCCGGCCGGTGTCTGTGGGCGGACCAGTACGACCTGGCCGACACTGGGTTGTTCGCGGCGCAGGACATGATCGCGCAGCAGGTAGCGGGTGCGATCGAGCCTGAACTTCTCAAGAACATCGGCAGCCCGACTGTTTGCCCGCCCCGGTCAACTGTTTCGAGCTGGGAACTAGTGGCGCGAGGCTCCTGGCTGTTCCACCACGTGACGAAACCAACGCATTTGAAGGCCCGCGAGCTATTCCGTCAGGCGCGCCAAGCTGATCCGGAGCTGACCGAGGCGCACCTGTGGCTCGGGCGCGTGAACGCCGGGCTGGTCGGGTACGGATGGAGCGAAGACTCGGCCGATGACCTTAGAGAAGGCCAAGCGGCTGCCCTTCAGGCGGTGACTCTGGATGAGAGGAACCCATATGCGCACTATGCGCTGGCGATTGTCAGCAACTACGCCGATGAATTTGACATCGCGTTGCGCAGCGCGGACAAAGCGATCGATCTCAACCCAAGTTTCGCACTGGGCCATCTCGTGCATGGCATGGCATCCTTGTGCGCGGGGAACGCTGGTGGTGCGGTGCAGTCCCTCGAGCGAGGACTGCACTTGAATCGGTACGATCCCCAGAACTTCGTCTGGTGCGACATTCTGGCGTTGGCATACCTGTTCAGCGAGGACGCGGAGCACGCGCTGCACTATGCGACTGCGTCGCTCCAAGTGCGGCCCACTTGGCGACCAGCGATGCGAACGGCGGCGGCTGCTTGCGCCGCGCTGGGGAACAATGAACTGGCCGAACGCTGGCGCCAACGATGGGCGCAAACCCCCGCACTCGCCGCCGACGCGCTTCAGCCTCTGTGGCGGTGCAACCCGGCTTGGGCTCGGCGACTGGGGTAGCGAGGGCGACAAAGAAATATTGCTATCTGATCAGTAGCGATCTCTGCTTATTTATCCCCGCGGCCAAGCCATTCGCGCACGAGCCGCGTCACTTCCTCAGGCTGCTCCCGGTGCAGGAAATGTCCGGCGCCGGGCACCTCGCGGTAAGTGTATTCACCGCAAAAATACTCGGCCTGATCGGTCATCAGTTCCGACCGCATGTCATCGCTGCCGCACAGTGCGAGCGTCGGCACGCTGATGGGCCGGTCTATGGCTTGGCGCAGGGCGTTGAGGCGCGGATCGCCCTTGCCCGGATCCAGCATCGCCCGGTAATAGCCCAACGTCGCCGCGAGGACGCCAGGGTGTTTTAGCATCTCCTTGATACCGGCGATGTGCGCAGCGTCCTGGTAGCCGGGCGAGGTCCAGTAGCGCCAGAGGTAGTCGATAAACGCGTAATCATTTTCGACAATCGCTCTTTCTGGCAGCGCCGACAACTGGAAAAACCACCAATGAAATGAGCGGTGGATGTGCTTCGGATCCAACATGCTCCTGGCCACCCGCGACGGATGTGGGACGGCCATCACCACGGCGCGGCGTATGAGTTCCGGGAATGCCGCCAGCACCGCGTACGAAATGATCGCCCCCCAGTCTTGGCCGACCAGATACACCGGCTTGCCGTCGCCGAGCACACGGATCAGTTCTGCGACATCTGTCGTGAGGGTGGCCTTGTCGTAATAGCCGTCGGCAGGAATCGCGCTCGGATGGTAGCCCCGCAGGTAAGGGGCAACGGCGCGATAGCCACCGGCAGCCAGCGCTGCCAACTGATGGTCCCAGGTTCGCGCCGTGTCGGGAAAACCGTGCAGCAGGATGACGAGCGGCCCGCTGCCCTGTTCCAAGTAGGCAAAGTCGATTCCGTTTGCGTGCACGCGGTTCATAGGTTGCTCCTGCTCAATATTAGGCACCACTTGGCCATGCAGCTGAATCCTATGCGCCTAGGTGGACGTGGTGGCTGGTTTCGCCAGTCTCACGAGCATCTGCACCAGTCTCAGGCGAATCGAATCCCGGCGACGATGGCGTCGGCTAAGTTCTCCAGCAACTCGGAGACTCACCAGACTCTGGCTGCGATCAAGTCCCGGAGCTTCTTCGCCACCACCACCTGTCCGTCGTTATTGAAGTGGATGATGTCGCCGCGCAGCGAAGACGGGACGACGTCGTTCTGCGCATCGATGACGTCCTGAGAATTCGCTGAATTGAATTGGCTGACGAGATAACTGCGCATGTCGAAATAGTTCTGCGGGTAGAGCACATGGAGCTCGGCATTCAATTGCAAAATCGAGCCGTAAAGCCTGCCGCCGCGAATCTCGTCGGGAGTCGCCTGGTTCACCACCGAGAGAACCAGGAAGTGATTGTTTGCCGGCGGAAGCGAAGCAACTGAAGCCGCGATGTCGGCTTTGATTCGCACCGGGTCATTCTGGTTATTCATGCCATACCAGAAGATATTGATCCAGCTGTTGTGCCCGCCCATGTCCGATAGCTGCCGTGCCGCAATCTGGCTTGAAGTTTCGCCAACCACGCCACCGTTGAACACGGTCCTGTCCGAGTAGAGCACTTGCAGGTTGGCTGCGACCCCGACAGTCAGAGAGTCGCCCCAGGCCGCGATGTTGGGCGAGAGGCCGATGGCCGGTGCCGGTGCCGGTGCCGGTGC
>JBKJTX010000356.1:0-2501 GCA_046590315.1 Ramlibacter sp.
AACGCCCTGACGCGGCCGTGGTACGCAAAACCGGCGCGGTCGAACGCTACCTTGTCGACACCCGCAGCAATCGCCCGTTCGGCAACGCGCTTGCCAACGATGGCAGCAGCCGCGGTGTTGCCACCCTTGGCCTTGCCGATCAGGTCGCGCACTTCCTTTTCGGCGGTTGAGGCCGAAGCCAGCACGCGGGTGCCGTCGTCGGACACCACGCTGGCGTAGATGTGCAGGTTCGAGCGGAATACCGACAAACGCACTGCACCCTGGTTGGCAATGCGGATGCGGGTCTGGCGGGAGCGGCGCAGGCGCTGTTCTTTCTTGGTCAGCATGTTCCGGCTCCTTACTTCTTCTTCGTTTCTTTCAGCACCACGCGCTCATCGGCGTAGCGGATCCCCTTGCCCTTGTAGGGCTCGGGCGGGCGGATGGCGCGCACTTCGGCAGCCACCTGGCCGACGACTTGGCGATCAGCGCCCTTGATCAGGATCTCGGTCTGGGTGGCACAGGCCACCGTGACACCGGCTGGCATGTCCTTGACCACCGGGTGCGAGAACCCGATCTGCAGGTTGAGCTTGGCGCCCTGGGCCTGGGCACGGAAGCCCACACCAACCAAAGTCAGCTTCTTTTCGAAGCCCTTGCTCACACCGTTGACCATGTTGTTGAGCAGCGCACGCATCGTGCCGCTCATCGCATTGGCTGCGGTGCTGTCATTGGCCGGGGCCAAGGTGATCGTCGAGCCATCCTTGACGATGGTGACCAGCGCATTTGCAGCGCGGACCAAGGTGCCATTGGCGCCCTTGACGGTGATCTGATCAGCCGTGATCTGTACGTCCACGCCTTGCGGGACGGTGATCGGCATCTTTCCAACGCGGGACATTCTTGTCTCTCCTTCGCCGGTCAGGCCACGTAACAAAGCACTTCGCCACCGACACCGGTCTGGCGAGCCTTGCGGTCGGTCATCACGCCCTTGGGGGTGGTGACAATCGCCACACCCAGGCCATTCATGACCTGCGGAATTGCGCCACAGCCCTTGTAGACGCGCAGGCCGGGGCGGCTCACGCGCTCAATGCGCTCGATGACGGGCTTGCCGGCGTAGTACTTCAGTGCCACTTCGAGCTCGCTCTTGGCGCCCTCGACCTTGACCCGGAAACCCTCGATGTAGCCTTCGTCCTTCAGGACTTGGGCAATCGCCACCTTGACCTTGGAGGACGGCATCAACACAACCGCCTTCTGCACCATCTGCGCATTGCGGATGCGCGTCAGCATGTCGGCGATAGGATCACTCATACTCATTGTGATAACTCCTGTTCGTGCCTGTGCGCTGGATTACCAGCTGGCCTTGGTCACGCCGGGAATGTCGCCCTTGAAGGCGAGTTCGCGGATCTTGCTGCGGCCGAGGCCGAAGGTACGGAACGTGCCACGCGGGCGCCCGGTCAGGCTGCAGCGGTTACGCAGCCGGGTCGGAAACGCGTTGCGGGGCAGCTTCTGCAGTTCGAGGCGAGCGATGTAGCGCTCTTCATCGGACTTCTTGGCATCGTTGGCGATGCCCTTCAGTTCGGCGTACTTCTTCGCGAACTTGGCGACCAGCTTCTCGCGCTTTTCTTCACGTTGAATGAGGGAAGTTTTAGCCACAGGTCACCTCAGTTCTTGAAGGGAAAGCGGAAGGCAGCCAGCAGCGCCTTGCACTCATCGTCGTTCTTGGCGCTGGTCGTGAAGCTGATGTTCATGCCCCGGATCGCGTCGATCTTGTCGTACTCGATTTCAGGGAAGATGATCTGCTCTTTCACGCCCACGTTGTAATTGCCGCGGCCATCAAATGAACGCCCGGAGATTCCGCGGAAGTCACGCACGCGCGGCAGCGCGATGGTGACGAAACGGTCCAGGAACTCATACATTTGCACGCCACGCAGCGTGACCATGCAGCCGATCGCCAGGCCTTCGCGGATTTTGAAACCGGCGATAGGCTTGCGAGACTTGGTGACCACCGGCTTCTGGCCGGCAATCTTGGTGAGATCACTGACGGCGTGATCCATCACCTTCTTGTCGGCGACCGCCTCGCTCACACCCATGTTGAGCGTGATCTTGGTCAGACGCGGCACCTCCATCACCGACGTGTAGCCGAACTTGGCCACCATGTCAGGGACGACCTTCTCGCGGTAGAACTGTTGCAGACGAGCCATGTGAACCTCGGTCTTCCTTGGCCCTTAGGCCTTGATGACTTCGCCGCTCGACTTGTAGACGCGGACCTTCTTGCCATCAGCAAGGATCTTGGCGCCCACCCGGTCGGCTTTGCCGGTCGCGGCATTGAAAATCGCGACGTTGGATTGGTCGATCGGCATCGTCTTGTCGACAACACCGCCGGTCGTGCCCTTCATGGGGTTGGGCTTCACATGCTTCTTGACCATGTTGATGCCCTCGACGATGAGGTGATCTTCGTCGACGCGCTGCGACACTGTGCCGCGCTTGCCCTTGTCACGACCAGTCAACACGATGACCTGGTCGCCTTT
>JBKJTX010000446.1:0-3275 GCA_046590315.1 Ramlibacter sp.
GCCCACCCCATCGGCGACCAGGTCGAGAGGGTCTGCAATCCCGGCGGCATCAACATGCGCGGCACCATCACGCCGGCGATCGCCGCCAACACCACGTTGAGCCCACCACCCAGCGCCGCCGCGTGATCGAAGCTGTGCGTGAACGATGCGATGAGCAACGCCAGGCCGACGGCCGCTGCGCTCGTGGCAACCACCATCAAGGCGAACCAGCCGGGCGAGACATCCATACTGAGTGCATCGCCGCCCAGGATCGGCACCAGCCAGCGCCCGACCAGCAGCATGAAGGCGAGCTGCACCCAGTTCAGCAGCATGAATGCCAGCAGTTTTCCGCCGAGCACCACGCCCGGCGATACGGCGAAAGTGGCAAGCCGCGCCAAGGTGCCGTCCTGGCGCTCCTGGATCACGACGCCCGCAATCGGGATCACCACGAAGAACATGCCGAAGATGAGCCAAGCCGGCACGCTCTGCTGCACCGCCGTCAGCTTGCGCCCGGACTCGATTTCGTACAGGTAGCGCACGGCGGGCGCCCCCTGCGCCGACAGCAGATCACCGCCCGTCGTGCTGCCAACCAGCACGCTCGCGAACGGACCCGCTTGCGCCGCCGCCATCTTCATCTGCGCCTGCAACAACGAGAAGGTCAGCTCGGCCCGCAGGCGCGCTGCGGCCGCCGGCTGCGTCAAGTTGCCCAGCCACAGCTCCAGTTGCTCGCTGCGCGGCCGGCCGTCTTCGCCGAGCAAAGGCGAGCGCACGACGACGCCCGCCTGCACCTGCCCTGCCTTCAATGCGCGCTGCAGATCAGAACGCGAGCCAAATCGTTGCCCGCCGTGGCTGGCGATCCATTCGCGGGTCCACTGCGATGCGACGTTGCCAGAGTCCTCGACCACCCAGCCCGCTACCGGCAGTTCGATCTTCGCGGTCAAGGTGTTCTTCAGCGTGAAGGACATGATCAGCACGAAGATCGCGGGCATCAGGAACAGCACGGCCAAGCCATGCGGATTGCGCAGCAGCAGCTTCCACTCCTTGCCAGCGAAGCGCGCGGTCTGGATCATGCGGTGACGCAGGTGCGGCATCGGCTTCAATCGCGCAGCGACCGGTGCGTGTGGTGCATGAACAGAGCCTCAAGGTGCTCGAACGGCGGACTGCCTTCGGGGCCGCGCAGCAGGGTGGCCAGGTCGCCGTCGGCCAGCACACGACCATGATCGAGCAGCACGATGCGCGAACACACGGCGCTCACTTCTTCCATGTAGTGCGTGGCGTAGAGCACCGAGGTGCCCGCCTGCACCATTTCGCGGACACGCTCGAGCATGAAGGCCCGCGACTGCGGGTCCACGCCCACCGTCGGTTCGTCCAGCAGCAGCACTTGCGGCTGTTGCAACAGTGCGATGGCTAGGTTCAGCCTGCGACGCACGCCGCCCGAGCAGTGGCGCGCGCGGCGGCTCGCGAATTCTTGCAGCATGCAGGTGGCGATTGCTGCGTCGACGCGGCGCCCCGCTTCTGCAGGCGCGAGCACCAGCATGCCGACGAAGAAATCGAGGTTCTCGCGGCAACTCAGTTCCGGATAGAACGCGTATTCCTGCGGCACCCACGCCACCACGGGCGCGGCGCCATCACCGTGCCGGATTCGGCCAGCCTGTGGCTTGCGCAGCCCGGCCAGCAGATTGATGAGTGTGGATTTGCCCGATCCGTTGGGGCCTAACAAACCGATGGCCTGTCCGCGTGCGAGCCGCAGGTCGACGCTGTCCAGCGCGGGCTGCGTCTGCCCCTCGTAGCGGTACACCAATTGTTCTGCAGTGAGGAAGCCGGGATCGGTCATGGGGCCCGCGTGTCGCGCCCGGGCAGGACCGTGGGACTCTTCAGACTGCGCCACAGACTGAGCGGCGCCATGCCGTGGCGCAGCAGGCGCCCCGCCACCATCACGACGATCTTCGCGATGTCGAACACCGGCCTGAAATGGCTGCGGCGCGCGTTGACGGGATAGCGCCCCGGGATCGCGACCGCCAGCGTCGGATGGCCGCGGTGCGCGGCTTCGATCAGGATCTCGCTTTCAAAGGTGAAGCGATTGCCGCGCACTGTGCCTTCCAGCGCAATGCGCATGACATCGCGCGAATAGACACGGAAGCCGGACTGCGAGTCGGCAATCGGGTGCCCAGCGGCCCACGAAATCCAGAAGCAGGCGAACTTGTTCGCCCGGTAGCGCGCTGGCGGGAATTGGCTGCGGTCGTGCAGGCGCGAGCCGATCACGATGCGCTCCGGGTGACGCTGCCACGCCAGAAGCAAGCCGGCTGCGTCGGCGGGGTCGTGCTGGCCGTCTCCGTCGAGCGCGATCAGGCAGCGTGCGTTCTGGGTCAAGACATGGGCGAAGGCCGTGCACAGGCTGGCCGCCTTGCCCTTGTTGACCGCATGCCTTAATACCGTGAGCGGAAGGCCGCGCAATTGTTCGGCGGTGCCGTCGGTCGAGCCGTCGTCCACCACGATCACGCGCGCGCATTGCGCCAACGCAGCCTCAGCGAGTTGGCGAATGGTGCCGCGCTCCTGGTAAGCCGGGATCGCAATCCAGACGTCGTCCCATGACAACTCAGCCAGTCCAGCGGGCGCCCTATCCATGTTCGCTCCGCATGTTCAGTACAACCCGCCGTTGACGCCGATGATCTGCCCGGTGACGTAGCTTGCCGCATCGGAAGCCAGAAACGCGACCACGGCGGCGACTTCTTCGGGCCGCCCAGCACGCCCGACAGGCACCATGTCCTTGAGTTGCTCGGGCGAGAAAGCGGCCTGGGCCATCCCGGTATCGATCACGCCTGGCGCCACCGCATTGACCGTGATCCCGCGCCCCGCCAGTTCGAGTGCCAGCGATTTCGTTGCGCCGTGCAGGCCGGCTTTCGCTGCCGCATAGTTGCTCTGGCCGCGGTTGCCGGCCTGGCCCGCTACCGAACTGATGTTGACGATCCGGCCCCAGCGCGTCCGCACCATGGGCAGCAGCAGAGGTTGCGTCACGCGAAAGAAACCGTTCAAGTTGGTGTCTATCACTTCGTGCCAAGCCGCGGGACTCATGCCGGCCATCAACGCGTCGCGATGCATGCCGGCGTTGTTGACGAGGATCTGAATGGGACCTGCGGCGAGCATCGCGCTGGTGGCCGCCTCGACCTGCGCCGCATCGGCCAGATCGAATGCCACGGCTTCAGCTTGGCCCCCCGCTGCGACCAATTCGCTCGCCAATGCACGGGCCTGCGCGAGGCCGTTGTTGGCATGCACGATCACGTGAGCACCGGTCGCCG
>JBKJTX010000492.1:0-10016 GCA_046590315.1 Ramlibacter sp.
CAAAGTGGTCTTCATGGGAATGGGCGAGCCCGCGCACAACCTCGCCAACGTGATGGACGCGATCGACCTGCTTGGCACCCTCGGCAACATCGCCCACAAGAGCCTGGTGTTCTCCACAGTGGGCGACGAGCGCGTCTTCGAGCGGCTACCGCAGGGCCCCGTCAAGCCGGCGCTCGCCCTCTCATTGCACAGCACACGGGCTGACTTGCGTGCCGAGTTGCTGCCGCGGGCGCCGCGCATCACGCCGGAAGACCTGGTCGAGGCCGGTGACGACTACGCCCGCAAGACCGGTTATCCGATGCAGGTCCAGTGGACCCTGCTCGATGGCGTCAACGACACGGCGGAAGAAGTCGAAGGGTTGGTGCGACTGCTGAAGGGCCGCTTCGGCGTGCTGAACATGATCCCCTACAACAGCGTTCCCGGCCTGCCGTTCCGGCGGCCGGCCTGGGACAAGTCCGTGGCGCTCGCGCGCGAACTGCATTCGAAAGGCGTGCTGACCAAGCTGCGCGATTCGGCGGGTCAGGATGTGGACGCGGGCTGCGGGCAACTGCGCGCCCGCACCATCCCGATCGCCATACAAGCTGCGTGACGAGTGTCAGCTCGCCGGCGACAATGCGACCCTCGATGCAGTTCTACTTCGACTTCATCTCCCCCTTCGGCTACTTCGCCTCGCTGCGCGTTGACGAGCTCGCCGCGCGCCACGGCCGCGAAGTGGAATGGTGCCCCATGCTGCTGGGCGTCACGGTGTTCAAGATCATGGGAATGAAGTCGTTGCTCGAAACGCCGCTTAAGGGCGACTACATCCGACGCGAATTCGCCCGCTATGTGCGCCGCCATGGCTTGCCGCTTAAGCGCCGCGCGGACGATCCGATGATGGATCCGCGTGCGGCGGCACGTGCCTACTACTGGACGCTGACTCATCACCCAACGCTTGCCAAGCCGCTCGCCCGCTGCCTGCTGCAGCGCTACTGGGTGGCGGCTGAAGACCTGTCGACGGCTGCGGCAATTGCTGCCGGTCCATTGCCGTCGGGCCTGCCCGCGACGGACTTGGAGCAAGGCATCGCCAGTGAGGAGTCACGCCACCTTTTGCGCAGCGCGGTCGAGCAGTCGATCGAGCGCGGTGTGTTCGGTTCGCCCACGGTCGCGGTGGACGGCGAATTGTTTTGGGGTGTCGAAGCGTTGGCGACGCTCGACGACTGGCTCGCGCGCGGCGGCTGGTAGTCAGAAGACAAAGCGGATCTCACAGGGCGTCGCGATCGCGCCCAGGCTTTCGCGGATGCGCGTTTCGGTTCTGGCGTCTTGCGGGCCGGTCACGGTGAGCACGGCCACCAGCATGCCCGCCCGGTCCTCACCTTTCACTTGCAAATCCAGCCCCAGCGACAAGAGAACTTCAGCGAGTTTGGTCTCGAGCGCGGCCTGCCGCAGCGCGGGCTTGTAGATTTTGCCGATGGCCGTTGTGGGCAGCGCCGGCAGCACCGTGACCCGCTTGGGGACGGCCGGCCGCTCGTACACCTGCGGCGCGACTTCGGCGAGCAGTGGCGCGCCTTCCATCTGCACACCCGGTCGCAGCGTCACATAAGCCACCGGCAACTCGCCAGCGTAAGCATCGGGCTCACCGACCACCGCGCACAAGGCCACGGCCGGATGCGCCATGAAGGCTTCCTCGACCAGCCCCGGGTCGATGTTGTGCGACCCACGGATGATCACGTCCTTGGACCGGCCGGTGATGTGGATGCGGCCCTCGCTGTCGATCTGGCCGAGGTCGCCGGACACCAACCAGCCATTCTGAAACATGCCGGCGTTGCGGGCCGAGTCGCTGTAGCCGGGACTCACGTGCGGGCCACGCAGCACCATCACGCCGGTGTCGCCGTTCGGGCAGGTTTCGTCCAGCTGGGCGACCCCATCGCGCCATGGCACGGCGCGCACCTCGCTGTAGGGCAACCGCAAGCCCGTCGAGCCGGGCACCCGGGGCGAGTGGAAGGGCTCGATCGAAACCAGACCCGCGCATTCGGTCATGCCAAGAATGTTGCGCACCGGCACCCCGGTGCGGCTTTCAAAATGCGACGCCAACTCAGAGGGCAACGGCAACCCCCCGGTATAGGCGACGCGCACGCGCGAGATGTCGGCATCCACCGGCGTGTTGGCGAGCGTGGCAAGGATGGTGGGCACGCATGCCAGCGCCGTCACGCCATACTGTTCGCAGAACTTCCAGTACTGGCGCACGAACGCCGTGTTGCGCATGCCGCTGGCCGTGGGCAACACTTGCGTCGCGCCGACGGCCAGCAGTGCGAGTCCGTAGACGAAAGCGCCCGCCACGTGAAAGAGCGGAAAGCCATTGATCTCGACCGTGTTCTCATCGAATCCATAGAAGGCGTGCGCAAACCAGCCGGTATGCGCTTCGTTGCCCTGCGTGTGCAGCGCGAGCTTGGGCGCGCCCGTGGTGCCGCCCGTGTGAAAGCAAGCCGCGACGTGGTCCGGATGCAGCACCGGCTCGAACGAGAGTTCGCTGCTTTGCTTTTGCAGAACGGCGTCGAAGTCGGCGTCGATGACGACGAGAGGAATGGGCCTCAGCGCGCGCACGTTCTGAGCCGTCGTCCACACGTCGAGCTCGGAGTGCGGACCCAACGCCACCAGCACCTTGGCCCCGGCGGCATCGAGCAACGCAGCGATGTGATCCGGCTGCAGCAAATAGTTGATGGGGCACGCGCGTCCCGCCAACTGCGCACCCCAAAGCGCGTAGTGCGTCTCCGGAATGTTGGGCGCCAGAATGGTCACCGCGTCGCCCGGGCCGACGCCCAATTCGCGAAACAGGTTGGCCGCCTGGTGAATGCGCGCAATCAGTGTTGCGTAACTCATGTGCAGCGGATCTCCCGGCGGTTCGCCCGACCGCAGATAGATAAACGCATCGCGCGCAGGCCACTGCCGCGCCGCGGCGGCGATCAGTCCGTAGGGCGAGCGGGCGGGTAACGCGTGCTCGTACGAATGCGCTTCGAGGGCCTGGACATCGGCGAGTGTGCGAATCGTGTTCACCGCGCTATGGTGCCACGTCCCGTTGGATTCAACTCCGTTCAGCGAGCGGCTACGGAAGCCACTGCGACTTGTCTTCCATCACGCTGACGATGCGCGGGCGTTGCCGCGCAGTTGTAGGCGGCGCCTTTTTGGTGGAGGCAAATACGATAGGCAAATGCTTCGCTGCAGCGCGCGGCTTGCTGGGTATGCGTCTGGCGCCGCTGGCGCTCGAGGTGGCCGGACGTACCACGTGTGCCGCGCTGTGCTTGGCCTCACTGGAAACGACCAGCGCTGGCGATGCCTGGACGAAGGAACCTGCGAGATGAACCGCCGCGGACAGGGGCACCGGTTCGACAACCGCTTCCCGCAGGGGGGCCGCGCACCGCCCCTCCAGCACGGGCTCGAACGCGACGAACTCCGCCTGGGGTTCGGCCGGCTTGCTTATCCAGAAAATGGCAGCCACGATCAGAACGAGCCCGCCAAAACTCGCACGCCACAAGTGCATTTTTCTTGCCTTTCTGAAAGTCAGTTTGGCACGAATGCGCGCGTCCATGTGCTGGAGGATCGTGTGGTTTGCACGAGCTTTACGGAGGTTACGGAGGCAGGTGCGCGCAAGCAACTCGACAATGCGCGCGCCCCTTGCGGCCTGCCGCTAAACTTGCACAGACGCTTGTAGGACGAACACCATGGTCACAAGAAAATTCACCAGCGGCCGCATCAAGAAGGCAGATTACGACCCGGCCACACAGCAGTTGGACTTGCATTGGGACAACGGCACCATCACGGCATACAAGCATGTTCCCGCGGAAGTATTCAGGCGCCTTGGCAGCGCCCCCAACCCGGCCACTTATTGGGAAGACCGTATCGCGGATGAATATCCGAAAGGTGCGCCGATGACTTCTCGCGGCACGGGGGAAGGCGCAAAGAAGTTGAGCGACCTGTTCGGCAGCCCCGAAGACTGATAGTTCGTCGATCGCGCTTAGCGCTGCGAAGCGGCTGGAGCGATCGTCGCTTCGTCGTCCACCGCCTTTTGCACGGCGCGATAAAAAGCTTCACGCGCCTTGCTCGCGGCCGGGTCTCTTGCGCCCCCGCCCCAGTTGGCATTGGACACCACTACGATCTTTCGTTTCGGGTCGATGAAGATGCCCTGACCGAAGATACCGCGCGCCGCGTAGCTGCCGTCGTCGTATGTCCACCACTGGTAGCCGTAGCCGCGGCCCGGTAGCTCGATGCCCGTGCGCGTGGTCGTCGCTTCGGCCAGAAAACCTTCCGGCACGATGCTCTTGCCGTCAACACGCGCGCCATTGAGGATGAACAGCCCCAAGCGCGCATAGTCGCGTGCAGCCGCCTGGATGCAACAGCCGCTGATCTCCTGCCCAGTCTTGCTGAGAAGCCAAGTGGCCTGCTGCTCGGTGCCCGCCGGTGCCCAGATTTTTTCCGACATGTAGGCCGACAGGTCCTTCTTCGTCGCCTCTGCGATGAGAATGCCCACCAGGTTGGTCTCGCCCGTGCTGTAGTGCCAGCGCGTGCCGGGCGGCGCCTCGCGCGGCAGGCGTCGCAGGTAGCTCACGATCGCCGGCACCCCCTCCTCGGGCTTGTGGTTGTTGAATCGTGCGACGTCCGAGTTCGGGTCCGCATAGTCCTCGTTCCAACGCACGCCCGACGTCATGGTGAGCAGCTGCCGGATGCTGACGTCGTCGTACGCGGAACCCTTCATCGCCGGTATGTAGTCGCTGACCTTGTCGTCCAGGCTCTTGATGTGGCCATCGCGCAGCGCCGCACCCACCAGCGTGGAGGTGACCGACTTCGCCATCGAAAAACTCGTCCAACGCCCGCTCGCGTCAAAGCCCAGCCCGTAGCGCTCCAGGCGCAGCTTGCCGTCGTGCACGATGAGAATGGCGGCACTGCGCTGGCCGGCCATGTAGGCGTCGAGGTCGAGCGGCAATGGGAGCGGCGGCCCCGGCGGCAATGGCGTTGGTGTGGTTGCAGGCGGTATCACGCGCACCTTCGCCAGCACTGGCAGGCGGTCGAGCGCGCGGAAGGCAGCGTCGCGCTGCGGCTCGCTCCAGAACAGCAGGTCGCGGTTGGTCGGCAAGGACGCGAGCAGGCCGCGCGTTTCCTTGTCTAGGCTGAACCAGGCGGCGGCAGCGGCGAGCGCCAGAACCGCCAGCCCGACGAGGGCGACTTTCTTGAATTTCATAGCGCCTCTTTCAAGCGACAGGTCGAAGGCCCGTATTGGACACGATGCGGCAAGCGTCGGCCACCGCTGCTATCCTGACCGCATGGTGATCGACCTCATCGACGGCACGTACGAGCTGTTTAGGCACTTCTATGGTTTGCGCCGCTTCACCAAAGGCGA
Organism: Ramlibacter sp.; assembly: GCA_046590315.1. GTDB lineage: Bacteria > Pseudomonadota > Gammaproteobacteria > Burkholderiales > Burkholderiaceae_C > Ramlibacter. The sequence goes on from JBKJTX010000492.1 coordinate 5,369, forward strand.
GGACAAGCCTTACGGCGCCGTCGTCGGGGTGCTCAATGGCGTGCTGGAGATGATGGAGCGGGAAGCGACGCATGTGGGCGTCGCCACCGACCACGTGATCGAGTCGTTTCGCAATCGCCTGTGGCCCGGCTACAAGACCGGCGCGGGGATCGAGCCGGCGCTGCTGGCGCAATTCCATCCGCTGGAGGAAGCACTCGCGGCGATGGGCGTTGCGGTGTGGCCAATGATCGAGCTGGAGGCGGATGACGCGCTGGCTTCAGCGGCGCGGCTTGCCGATGAAGACAAGCGTGTGGAGAAGGTGCTGATCTGGACGCCCGACAAAGACCTCGCCCAATGCGTCCGCGGCGAGCGGGTGCTGCAGGTGGATCGAAGGGCCTCGTTGAGCGTTGCCTGCGAGTGCAGGAAAAGCAGCGCTGACACCGTCTCAGCGGCCCGCCGACTAGGCGCAGCACGCCGCCTTCGGCTCGGTCGCCGGCTGGTAGCGGTCATGGTGGCGCACCCACTCCATCTTGTAGGGCACGTCCCTCTCGTCCCGGCCCTTGGGCGCGAGGTCCATCATCTGGTAGGCACCCATCATCACTTCCACGCCGCGCCCGAAAGTGGAATAGGTGTGAAAGATGTCGCCTGCGTCGTCGCGGTAGAACACGCTGACGCCGGGCGCCTCTTCCGCCGGGTGCTCGCGCATGCCGTAGTTGTAGTAGACCTTTCCCTGGTCCATGTCTTCGCGCCTGAAGCTGACGGCGTAATCGAAGTTGAAGTCACTGCTGTTGGACGATACCCACTTGAACTTCCAGCCCATGCGCTCGCGAAAGCGATCGATGTCGGCGATGGGCGCGCGTGAGACGGCGATGAATGTGATGTCGCGGTGCGCCAGGTGGATGGTCATACCGTCGGTGTGGTCGGCCATGTAGGAGCAGCTCGGGCAGCCCTGCTCCCAGTCGGGGCCGAACATGAAGTGCTGCACCATCAGCTGACGCCGGCCTTCGAAGAGGTCACCCAGTGTCTTGGGCCCCTCGTGTGCGGTAAACATGTATTTCTTGTCGACTTTTTCCCAGGGCAGCGCGCGGCGTTCGGCCGCGATCTGGTCGTGCAGTTGCATGAGTTCCTTTTCGCGGGCCAGCAGTGTCTTGCGCTGCGTGACCCACTGGTCCTTGGTGACGACGGGATGATTGATTGCTGCGGACATGACTTCTCCTTTCGGCTCGGCGAGCCGTTGATTTCGTAGGGGTGAATGGATGCGCCTTAAGCCGACGCGGTTTTTCGGGGCGGACGGCGCACGGCGCGGACCCTGCGGCTGCCGCCGCCACCGCAATAGAACAGGTCCGCCCCGTCGGATTCCAGGCCGCTGACATTGACGCCTTGCGGCAGCATCAATTGCTCCAGCACGGTGCCGTTGTTCGGGTCAACGCGGCGCAGCTCGCTCACGTCGGCTTCCCAGGTGCCGTGCCATAGCTCGCCGTCGACCCAGGTGACGCCGGTGACGAAGCGGTTGGATTCGATGGTGCGCTTCACGGCGCCGGTGGCCGGGTCAATCTGGTGGATCTTGCGATCGCGGTGCTGCCCGACCCACAAGCTGCCTTCGGCCCAGGTCAGGCCCGAGTCGCCGCCCTGGCCGGGCGCCGGAATCGATGCGACGACGTTGCCGGTGGCCGGGTCGATCTTGTCGATGCGCGACTCGGCGATCTGGTACAGGTGAGTGCCGTCAAAGGCCGTGCCCGCATCGCACGCGCGGTCCAGCGTGCGCGTGGTTTCGCCGGTGGCGGGGTCGAACGCCACCAGCTGGGCGCCGGTGGCGGCCCACACGTTGCGGCCGTCGTGCGTCACGCCGGCCACGGAGTCGGGAAACGGACCGTACTCGCGCACGACCTCGGCGGGCTGGGCCGCAGCCTGGGATTTGTCTTTGCTGGTGATGCGAGTCATAGGCGCCTGGGTAGTGGAGCGCCTTTCTCGGCGCGACAACACCACTCTACGCAATCGGCAGCGCAGTGGGGAGTAACAAGATCGTCGTGAATCCGGTGAGGGGTAGCGCCAGCCAACGCTGGGCCCGCGCCTTGCCGATGGAGCGGGCCTGCCCAGCGGCTTCCAACTCGACCAGCGCGCGCTGCACCGTGCGTTGGCTCGCGCCCACAGCCATGGCCAACGCCGACGTGGACCACGCCGCGCCGTCCGAGAGCAAGGCCACCAGCGACGCCTGCTCGCCGTCGATGGGCGGCGTGAGCACCACGACGTCCACTTCGTCGCGCGGGCGCAGCGCGAAGCCGCGCCCGGTGGCTTCGATCAGTGCAAAGCCCTTGACCAGCGCCCGCAGGCGCCCGATCTCGACTCGCAAGCGCGCACGGTGTGTCTCGTCCGGACGCTGGGTTCGAAAGGCCGATGCGATCAACACATTGCGCTCGACGTCGCCGGGCCAGGCCTGCGCCAGCGAATGCGCCAGCGCGTACAGGATCGGCCGGCCGGCGAGCGGCTGCCAGGCCGCACCGGCCGAGATGCCGCGACGACAACCGTCCACGACCAGGGCGGACGAAGCCAGCAGCGCCTCGACCTGGTCCAGGTGCAGCAGCTGCTCCTGTCCAGCCACCACGCGCCGCGCGGCGGGCCGCTCCAAGGCGGCGCGGGCCTGCGCGGCTTCGGCGATGAGCGCGGGTACGCCGGCGCGAAAGGCCGCCTCGTGCGCGGTCGCCAGCGCCGCCCGCGCCGGGCCGATGCGCAGCGATCGCAATGCAAGCTCGCCCACCGTGAGCGCGGCGACTGCGGCTACCGACGGCGAGAGACCGCGCGGATCGAGCGGGCCCAACACCTCTGCTGCTTCCGCGAGCCGGCCCAACAGCAACAAGCGCCGTGCGGCGACCAGCCGCGCGTGCAGTGCATTCGCGCGATCGCCATGCGCCGCCAGGGTAGCTGCTGCGACTTCAAGCTCCTCGGGCGCCTGCGCGAAGTCGCGCATTGCCAACGCGACTTCGGCCTCGGCCACGACGCAACGCGCGCGCGCCAAGGCCTCATGTTCGCCGAAACCGAGCATCGCCCGCCGCAGCAACTCGCGGGCCCGCGCGTGTTCGCCGAGCTGCGCCATCGCGATGCCGCGCAGCGCGAGTGCCGGCGGGTCGTCACGCAGCGCGACGCGCTTCAAGGCACCAAGCGCGTCACCGGCGGCAAGGGCGCGGGCGGAGGCGGCAATCAGCGAGTCCATGGCGCGGCGCGTCCGTGCTTACGCGTCGGCCATATCCTCAAGCGCTTCCTGCTCGCCGAGGTAGCCGCCGCTTTGGTGCGCCCACAGCCGCGCATACAGGCCGTTTTGCTGAATCAGGCTGTGGTGGTCACCCTGTTCAATGATGCGGCCTTGATCCAGGACGATCAGGCGGTCGAGCGCGGCGATGGTCGAGAGGCGGTGCGCAATCGCGATCACCGTCTTGCCCTGCATCAGCTCCTTGAGGCTGGCCTGGATCGCCGCTTCGACCTCGGAGTCGAGCGCGCTGGTCGCTTCGTCCAGCAACAGGATGGGCGCGTCTTTCAGCATCACGCGCGCGATGGCGATGCGCTGGCGCTGTCCGCCGGAGAGCTTCACGCCGCGCTCGCCCACCTGCGCGTCGTAGCCGCGCCGTCCTTTGGGGTCGGTGAGCTCGCCAATGAAACTATGCGCCTGCGCGCGGCGTGAGGACGCCAACAGCTCCTCCTCGGTGGCGCCGGGGCGGCCGTACATGATGTTGTCGCGCACCGAGCGGTGCAAGAGCGACGTGTCCTGCGTGACCATGCCGATGCTGGAACGCAGGCTGTCCTGGGTCACGTGCGCGATGTCCTGGCCGTCCAGCAGAATGCGCCCTCCGTCCACGTCATAAAAGCGCAGAAGCAAATTGACCAGCGTTGACTTGCCGGCGCCGGAACGCCCGATCAGCCCGATCTTCTCGCCCGGTCGCACCTTCAGATTGAAGTCCTGCAGCACCGGTGTCTTGCCGCCATAAGAAAAGTTCACGTTGACGAACTCGACGTCGCCGCGCGTCACGTGCAGAGGTTTTGCATCTTGCGCGTCCACGACGTGCCGGCGTTTGGTGAGTGTGGCGATGCCATCTTGCACGGTGCCGACATTTTCGAACAGCCCCGCAAACGACCACATCACCCAGTGCGACAAGCCACCGATGCGCAGGCTCATGGCGGTGACGGCAGCGACCGCACCGGGACCTACTTCGCCACGGCTCCACAGGTAGAGGCCCTGGGCGATCGCGCCGATCGTCAACAGCACGACCAGCGTGTGATTCACGATTTCGAAGCTGGTGATCAACCGGTTCTGGCCGTAACCGATTTCCCCGGACTCCGCCAGCGCCTGCCTCAGGAACGCCGACTCGCGCTGGGTGTGCGAGAAAAGTTTGACTGTCGTGATATTGGCGTAGGCGTCCGAAATCCGTCCGGTCACATGCGCCTTGGCGTCGGCGTAGGCTTTGCCAACGCGCGCCAGCCGCGGCACGAAGTAAATGTTGGACAGGGTGTACAGGCCCAGCCACACCAGGAAGGGCAGCATCAGCCGCACGTCGAAAGCCGCGGCCAGCGCGATGATGGTGATGAAGTACACCCCGATGCCGATGATCACTTCCACCGTGGTGAAGATCACTTCTCGCACGGCCAGCCCGGTCTGCATCACCTTGGTGGTGATGCGGCC
>JBKJTX010000170.1:0-2748 GCA_046590315.1 Ramlibacter sp.
CCGGGGTCGGCGGCGCCGGTGGTGTCCGCCAGGCGCGCCTGCGCCATCACCTGCGACCAGGGACCGGCGACAAAACCGGCAATCTCACGCGGCGCAGCAGCGACATCTAACCGCGCCCGCATTTCCTTGGCGATCTTTTCGGCCAGCAAGTTTCGCTGTTCAGCCTGCAGCAGCGCGCGCACCGCCCTTTCGCGGTGGCGGCGGTCACGCTGCTGCGCGTCGCCCCAGGCTTCCTCCAAAGTCTTCAACGCGAAGTCGAACGGCTCCGCGCCCGTCACGCTGGTCGAGAGCAACACCTCCACTGCCTGCTGCAGGGGCTCGATAAAGGCCACGAAACCCGGGGCGTCGGCGGTGTCCCATGCCAAGCTGCGCTGCGTCATCTGCTCCAGCAACTGGCGAGCCGGATGCCGCCGGTCGCTGAAAAATCGCGGATCGTCCATCGCCAGCCGCATCAGCGCCGGCTCCAGGTCACGCACGCTTTGCTGAACCGGGCCAAGCAAGCGGCGGTCGCTGGCGATGTTGTCGACCATCAGGCCCACCACCTCCTGGGCCAGCGCTTGCGCCGCCGCTCGTGGTTGGATCTCCGTCAGCGAATTGCCGTGCGCCCGCTCGCGTTCCTGGCGCACGCGCAGGCGCTTGAGCACCTGGTCCACCTGCTTCATTTCTTCGAGCGCTTCGAACGCGGCCGGCACGGTCCCGGAGAACTCGACCGGTCGCGCCGATGTTTCGCTTGCGTCATCTCCGCTTTCATCTGGCTGCTCAAAATTGCCGGAAAGCAGCCGACGCAGCTGCCGCAGATTGAGCAGCGCGCTGGGATTGGCCGGGCCCGGCCCCGCGGCCGGTGCGGCCCGTGCAGCAGTTGGCGGCTCAGCCGCAGGCACTGCATCGAAGCGGGCTTCGGTCACGCCCCCGGCACGCAGCACTGAACCCAGCTCCTGATAGATGCGTACCAGCTCGGGCCCCAGGGCCTCGCCCAGGTGCTGCAGCCACCGTGTGCGCGTCGTCGCGGGCACTGGGCTTTGATGCACAACGCTGCGCAAGCTGCGCACATAGGCCTCGGGCCGCAAGGGATTGCGCTCGACCTGAACGCGGTTAAGGCCTTGCGCGGAACACACCAGCGCATTCAGCCCCGCTAGCTCGGCTTCAACGTGGCTGAACACGATTTGCTGGACCCGCATGAGCTCGACGTTCTCCTGCATCTGGTCATCGCCCATGAGTTCCAGGGAATCAAAGCTCAAGGCCGGATCACGGGCGTCGCCGGCGATCGCCTGCGCAAACTCTGCCAAGAGGGCCTGCGGGTAGGCTTCACACAGCGCGTTCTCGTGCTTGCGCAGCGTGAGCGCGGCTTCGGTTAGCAGCTTGCGCTCCGGCTCATCGGGCGAGAGCGCTGCACGGCGCGGCATCATGTTGACGGCGCGGCCGACCAGACGTTGCATGAGCACGCGGCCCTGTGCCGCCGCTTCCTTCATACACGCACGGTAAACGGCTTGGTGCGAACTCCTCTGCTGGGCGGTGGCCATGGATTGTTCTCCGTTGGCCCTGGGCGTGAAGGCCGGCAACCCCTGCACAACAGAGGTCATCGCCTACGAACCGATGGGGCAACGCCAGTTTAAGCTGGTCCCATCTTCGATTCCACATGGGAGTAACCAGATGGCAAATCCTCTTTTGGGGTAAATTCTAGGCGGCGTTTTCGCCAACGCCATGCGTGGCCGCTCGGGCGGGAGTCCGTTTGGCGGAGGCGGACTGGGCGCGGGCCTGGGCAGCGCCGCGCTCGGCGGTGTTTTGGGCAGCATGCTGGGACGGGGCTGCGCCAGCAACGCTGGCGCAGCCCGCTCCGGCGGCAAAGGCGGCATGCTGCTCGCCATGCTCTTGCCTTTTGCGATGCAGTGGGTCCAGCGCAACGGTGGCGTCGGCGCGGTGCTGGACCGCTTCCGGCAAAAGGGTTATGCACAACACGCGAATTCGTGGGTATCCACAGGCCCGAATCAGGCGCTGGACGCAGAGGCCGTGGACAACGTGGTGGGTCGCGAAGAACTGTCGCGCCTCGCGCGCCAGCTGAACGTGCCCGAAACTGACATCACGCACGGCTTCGCCGAAATCCTGCCTGAGATGGTCGATCAGCTGTCACCTGAGGGCCGAGTCCCGCCCGAAGCGGACGAAGCCCTAGAAGGCGGCCGCAACGAGCTAGAGCGCGAGCTGAGCCAGCTAACAACAAATTCGCTAGGCTAGGCAAGCGCGAAGCGCGAGCAAAAACACGCGCGCGATCAGCGGCTGCGTAAGCAGTCCGCCTGGATCGCGCGCACTTAAGAGCGCCCGCAGGTGCGCTACTTAAGGGCTTTGTAACGAAAGCGCTTGGGCTTGGCGCCCTCTTCGCCCAATCGCTTCCTTTTGTCGGCTTCGTACTCCTGGTAGTTGCCGTCAAAGAACGTCCATTGCGAATCGCCCTCGGCTGCCAGGATGTGCGTTGCAATGCGATCCAGGAACCAGCGGTCGTGACTGATCACCATCACGCTGCCCGCGAATTCCAACAGTGCGTCTTCCAGCGCCCGGAGCGTTTCCACGTCGAGGTCATTCGAAGGTTCATCCAGCAGCAACACATTGCCGCCGGCAATCAGCGTCTTGGCTAAGTGCAAGCGCCCGCGCTCGCCGCCTGACAAACTGCCAACGCGCTTTTGCTGGTCGCCTCCATTGAAGTTGAAGCGACCGGCATAGGCGCGGCTGGCCATCTGGAACTTGCCGACGTTCAGG
>JBKJTX010000206.1:0-4474 GCA_046590315.1 Ramlibacter sp.
ATCCCGGCGTAGAGCTGCGGTTTGGGAATCTTCAACAGCTTCACCCAGAGCCCCACCATCGGCAGATTCAGGATCAGCAGCATGACGTTGCCGATGTAGAGCGAAGCAATCAGCGCCGGGATCCTGATATTTGCAACGGTGGGCGCTTACGGCATGCGACAAAGCGCGTTCGACCTGGTACTGCTTTACGCGATCGGCCTCGTCGGCGTGCTGATGCGGCGCTTCGACTTTCCCACCGCACCGGTCGTCGTGGGCATGATCCTCGGCCCGTTGGCGGAAGCGCAATTGCGCAACGCCGTGTCGATCGGGGAGGGGAGCTTCCTGGTGTTCGTGCAGCGGCCGATGTCGATCGCAATGCTCGTGGTCATCGCCGCGGTGCTGGTTCTGCCGCGGCTTGCGCGCAGGCGCAAATCGAGGCCGGCAGCGGCAAGCTAGTGCCACCTGTCAGCCATAGGGCTTCAAACTGGGACAAACCCGGTTTCGAGCCGCACTGCGCAGGTTAGGATTCCCCGATGTCCGCGACAACTTTGCCTCAGTCCCTGCCGCTCGACGGACAGAGCATCCTGGAACTCGCCGCGCGGTCGATGTTCCAGCTGTTTTCGAGCATCAGTCAAGGCATGTTCCTCGTGGACCGCACCGGACGCATCGTTTGGGTGAATGACGGCTACAAGCGCTTCCTGCCATCGCTGGGGTTTTCGTCGGTCGACCAGTTCGTCGGCCACATGGTGGAAGACGTGGTGCCCAACACCCAGATGCGCCGCGTGCTGGAGACGGGGCAGGCGATGCTGATTGATCTGCTGACCAACCGCGCCGGTACCTTCGTTGTGAGCCGGTTGCCGCTGCGCGATGAGCAGAGCGGCGATGTCATCGGCGCGATCGGTATTGTGCTGTTCGACCATCCCGAAACCACCCTGCAGCCTTTGATCAGCAAGTTCGCCCACCTGCAGCGCGACCTGGACGACGCGCGGCGCGAACTTGCAAGCCAACGCCGCACCAAGTACACGCTGGCCAGTTTCGTCGGTGGCAGTCCGGCCGCGGTGGAGGTGAAGCGGCAAGCGCGGCGCGCGGCGCTGTCGTCCAGCCCTGTCCTGCTATTGGGCGAGACAGGCACCGGCAAGGAACTGCTGGCGCATGCCATCCATGCCGCCTCAGGGCGCGCCTCCGGCCCGTTGGTCAGTATCAACATCGCCGCCGTTCCCGACACGCTGCTCGAAGCCGAATTCTTCGGCGTCGCACCCGGCGCTTTTACCGGCGCGGACCGCAAGGGGCGCGACGGCAAATTCAAGCTCGCCGACGGCGGCACCTTGTTCCTTGACGAGATCGGCGACATGCCGCTCAGTCTGCAGCCGAAGTTGCTGCGCGCGTTGCAGGAGGGCGAGATTGAGCCGCTCGGTTCCAACAAGGTCATCCCCTTCGACGCGCGGGTGATCGCCGCGACGTCGCGCGACCTGGGCGCGCTGGTGCGTGAAGGCAAGTTCCGTGAGGACCTGTACTACCGCCTGAACGTGCTGCCGATCCGCGTGCCGCCGCTGCGCGAGCGCCGGCCCGACATTCCTGGTTTGGTCGAAGTGCTGGCGGAAGACATGGCGTTGCGCAGCGGATCGCCCCCACCGGAACTGAGCGCCGAAGCGATCGCGTTGCTGTCGGGACAGGCATGGCGCGGAAATATCCGCGAGTTGCGCAACGTGCTGGAACAGGCCGCCATGCGCACGGACTCGCAGCACATCGAGGTTCGTGATCTGGAAGAAGTGTTGCGGGAATCAGGCGTCAAGCAGATCGCACCACCCGTCGCGGCCGCAGCGCCGGTTGGCGTGCCGGCGGCGAGCGCCAAGCCGCTGCGGCCCCTGGCCGTGCAAGTGGCCGAACTCGAGCGGCAAGCCATCGACGCTGCGTTGGCGGCCACGTCGGGGAACAAACTCGCTGCGGCGAAATTGCTCGGAATCTCCCGCGCCAAACTCTATGAGCGCCTCGAATCGGTTGTCTGATCTTCAGTCATATGTCTGAAAATCAGACGGTCTGTATGTATGAATTTCGGCCACATGCACCGTCGACACGCAAAAAGATCAACAAAATCAACGCTTTCCAGGTTGGCACGGTGCGTGCATCTATTGCTGACATACGTTAGCAAATATGACAAGGAGACATCCATGAATCGTCGCACCTGGGTTGCGCTCGCCGCGCTGACCGCATCCGCTTTCGCTGCTCCCCTGGCTTTCGGTCAAGCCAAAGACATCAAGATCGCCCACATCTACAGCCGCACCGGGCCGCTTGAGGCCTATGGCAAGCAGACACAGACCGGCCTGCAGATGGGTTTGGAATACGCAACCAACGGCACCATGACCGTCAACGGCCGCAAGATCGTCCTCATCGAGAAGGACGACCAGGGCAAGCCGGACGTGGGCAAGTCGCTGCTCGCAGCTTCTTATGCGGACGACAAGGTCGACCTGGCCATTGGGCCGACGTCTTCGGGCGTCGCGCTGGCCATGCTGCCCATCGCGGAGGAATACAAGAAGGTGCTGCTGGTCGAACCCGCAGTGGCAGACTCGATCACCGGCGAGAAGTGGAATCGCTACATCTTTAGAACCGGTCGCAGCAGTTCGCAGGACGCGATCTCGAACGCAGTGACCGTGGACCAGCCGGGCACCACCGTCGCTACGCTTGCGCAGGACTACGCGTTCGGCCGTGACGGCGTAAAGGCGTTTAAAGAGGCGCTCTCCAAGTCGAAAATCATTCACGAAGAATATTTGCCGCAGACCACAACCGACTTCACTGCCGGCTTCCAGCGCATCGTCGACAAGCTGAAGGACCAGCCGGGGCGCAAGGTGATCTTCGTGATCTGGGCCGGGGCAACGCCCCCGTTCGCCAAGTTGGCCGACCTGGACTTGAAGAAGCGCTACAACATCGAGGTGGCGACTGGCGGCAACATCCTGCCGGCCATGGTGCCGTTCAACAATTTTCCCGGCATGGAAGGCGCGGCGTACTACTACTACGGCTTCTCGAAGAACCAGGCCAACCTGTGGCTGGTCACCAACCACTACCAGCGCTTCAAGACACCGCCCGACTTCTTCACCGCCGGCGGTTTCTCCGCCGCGATGGCGGTCGTCACGGCTCTGAAAAAGACCAACGGCGACACCAACAGCGAGAAGCTCATCACGGCCATGGAAGGCATGAGTTTCGACACGCCCAAGGGCACGATGACCTTGCGTAAGGAGGACCACCAAGCCATGCAGTCGATGTATCACTTCCGCGTGGCACCCGGCGCCAGGCCCGGCGCGATGGCCGACCTTCACCTCGTGAAGGAAATCCTGCCCAGCGAAATGAACGTGCCGATCCGCAACAAGCGCTAGCCGGCCGACGCACCAGGGCGTTTGCCCTCCTTTTGATCCGTTCCATGGACAGGAACCCATGAGCCTGCTCGCGACAAAAGACCTGACCGTCCGCTTCGGCGGCCACGTGGCGGTCAACGCTGTGACCTGCGCTTTCCAGCCCGGGACCTTGACCGCCATCGTCGGCCCCAACGGCGCGGGAAAAACCACCTACTTCAACCTCATCTCCGGCCAGCTCAAGGCGAGTGCCGGGCAGGTCATGTTGAACGGGCGGGACTTGTCCGGTCTCTCCGCGTCGCAGCGCACGCGCGCAGGGCTCGGCCGTGCCTTTCAGCTCACCAACCTGTTCCCGAAACTCTCGGTACTGGAGAACGTGCGACTGGCGGTGCAGGCCGCACGCGAAGGCCAGCACCGCCGGGGGTTGAACCTGTGGAGCGTGTGGAGTGACCACAAGGGCTTGATCGACCGGGCCCACGAGATCCTCGAAGCGGTCGCGATGGTGGACCAGCGCGATGAGCTGGTAGCAAACCTGCCGCACGGTGACCAACGCAAGCTGGAGGTGGCTCTGCTCATGGCGCTGGACTCGCAAGTATTCATGTTTGACGAGCCCACGGCCGGCATGAACTCCGCCGAGGTACCCGTCATTCTTAACCTCATTCGCAAGCTGAAGCAGGACGCGAGCAAGACCATCCTGTTGGTGGAACACAAGATGGACGTAGTGCGTGAGTTGGCCGACCGGATCATCGTGCTGCACAACGGCGCGTTGGTCGCGGATGGCGATCCGGCGGCGGTCATCGCCTCGCCGATCGTGCAGGAAGCGTACCTCGGGCTGACGCCCAAGGACGCTTCCGCGCAGGATGAGACGCCCCCCCTACCCGGCCTTCCCCCTCGAGGGGGAAGGAGCGAACGGCCATGACCAAGGACCTTCTGACGCTCACGGGCGTTCATACGCACATCGGTGCATACCACATCTTGCATGGCGTCGACCTCGTCGTGCCGCGTGGCCAACTCACCATGCTGCTCGGGCGCAACGGCGCAGGCAAGACGACGACTCTGCGCACGATCATGGGCTTGTGGAAGACCTCGCAGGGCAGCATCGAGTTCAACGGGATGGAAATCTCCGACATCCCGACCCACGAAATCGCGAC
>JBKJTX010000301.1:0-10995 GCA_046590315.1 Ramlibacter sp.
CCGCGATGTTGTTGGCATCGCGGGGGTTGTCGAGCACGTCGGCGACCAGATTCGCCGTGAGTCGCGCTTCTTCTTCCTTGAATCCGCGGGTGGTCATTGCGGGGGTGCCGATGCGCACGCCGCTGGTGACCATCGGCTTTTCCGGGTCCTTGGGGATGGCGTTCTTGTTGATCGTCATGTGAGCGTCGCCCAGCACGGCCTCGGCTTCCTTGCCGGTGATGCCGTGCTTCCAGGTCGAGCTTTCGCGCAGGTCCACCAGCATCACATGGCTTTCGGTGCGACCGCTCACAATGCGCAAGCCTCGTTGCACCAGCGTCTCGGCCACCACTTGCGCGTTTTTCACGACCTGCTGCTGATAGCCCTTGAATTCAGGCGCGAGCGCTTCTTTGAAGGCCACCGCCTTCGCGGCGATCACGTGCATCAGCGGGCCGCCTTGCAAGCCGGGGAAGATAGCGCTGTTGATCGCCTTCTCGTGCTCGGCCTTCATCAGTATGAAGCCGCCGCGCGGGCCGCGCAGGCTCTTGTGCGTCGTGGAGGTGACGACGTCCGCATGCGGCACGGGGTTGGGGTACACGCCCGCGGCAATCAGGCCGGCGTAGTGCGCCATGTCGACCATGAAAATCGCGGCGACGGCCTTGGCCACTTTGGCGAATCGCTCGAAATCAATGCGCAGCGAGTAGGCTGACGCGCCAGCGATGATCAGCTTCGGCTTGCTCTCGTGCGCCTGGCGCTCCATGGCGTCATAGTCGATCGCTTCATTGGCGTCGAGCCCGTAAGACACGACGTTGAACCACTTGCCACTCATGTTGAGGGCCATGCCGTGGGTGAGGTGGCCGCCTTCGGCCAGGCTCATGCCCATGATGGTGTCGCCGGGCTTGAGGAACGCGAGGAAGACGGCTTCGTTGGCCTGCGCCCCGGAGTGCGCTTGCACATTGGCCGCTTCGGCGCCGAAGATCTGTTTGATGCGTGCAATCGCGAGCAGCTCGGCGACGTCGACGTGCTCGCAACCGCCGTAGTAGCGCTTGCCAGGATAGCCCTCGGCATATTTGTTCGTGAGCTGGGTGCCCTGAGCGGCCATGACGGCCGGGGAGGCGTAGTTTTCGCTCGCGATCAGTTCGATGTGTTCTTCCTGGCGCTTGTTCTCGGCCACGATGGCGGCCCAGAGTTCAGGATCGGTTTGCTCGACGAGGATGTTGCGTTGGTACATGGCGGCAGTCCTTAAGACGGTTGTCCTTGTTGGGTAACAAGGGCTGCCCAGGCGAACGGCTGAACGCCGGCTTCACAGCCGGTGGCGCGCTTCCCAGTGGTGTCTCAGGGAGGGGAGGGGCCCCTGCAATGATCTCCACGTCAACGCGGGCCGCCCCGTCAGGGCGCCGCGCCTATCGCCAGTTGCGCACACCCCAAGTGTAGCGGACCCCGGCCGAAAGGCCATCAGGAAATCGTGGCGACCTTGTCTTCGACCAAGGGCGCCTGGGGCTCGGCCGGCGCCACAGTTCGGATCACGCGCGGCTGCGGCAGCGCAACGGCCCGGCCGCCAGCCACCTGCTTCAGACGGGCATGCTCGGCCATCACCTTGTCGGCGTAGCCGCCGTCGTCGCCGAGGTTGGCCGCGCCGACATAGAACCGGAGACCTGCCTGCAGCGAGCCGGCACGGTGAATGCATTCTTGCAGCACCTTGACGCCTACCCGAAGGTTGGTCACCGGATCGAACGCGGCGAGCTTGCCGCCGAAGTTGTCGTATTTGGCCTTGTGGACGCCCGTCATGACCTGCATCAGGCCCTGGGCGCCGACCGGGCTTTGGGCAAAGGGGTTGAAGCCCGATTCAATCGCCATGATGGCCAGAATGAGTGTGGGGTCGAGCTTGTCGCGCTCGCCAATCTCGTAGGCCTCGGCCACCAGCGCGCTCACCGGCTCGGGCGCCACGCGGTACTTTTTGCTGAGCCAATAAGCGACGGCGGCTTGTTGCTTGGGCAGATCTTGCGGGTCCGTGGCAGTGGCACGATCGATGGCATCGAGCTCAATCGGCAGGCCAACGACCACTTCCTGGCGGGCTTGCAGCCAACTCATCAACTTGCTTTCACCGGTTTGACGCAGGTCAGGGCGTGCCGTGAGGGTGATCGCGCAGAACACCGTGGCCAAGCCGACGAGCGCAAAGCCGTTGTGGGTAATTTCGAAAAAGCCCTCTGCAACGTCCGACGCGAAGCATCGCACGCCCTGAGCCATCTTTCCTAACGCTGTCATAGCACTTCCTCATCGTGGCGGGGGTTGGCGTTGGGGTACTGCTCTTGGCAGCATCGCACCGCAACTCCTCGTTTGGATTGGTACGCCATCAAATTGCCAGGAGCCCAATCTTGGGGGCTCGCCACAGCGATTCAACTTAGCCGGGTCGGCAGCGGGTTCGGGTTGTCCCCTACTTTTGCAAGGGACGGGCGAATTCTAGGTGCCGACCTAATATCACGTCAAGAATATCAAGTTACGTTTATATTCACTTGTCACATAAATCAACCGCAATTTGGCCATACTCAGGTATTAATTCCTGTGGGTTTATTGCCTCTACTGACGTCGGACTCGCCCGAGAACTCAGCGGATTTGTCTGACAGCGCTCCTGAAAAGATAGCGTAGATCTTGGCGTTCTGCTTTAACCCGGGTTTGGAGGCCAACAATTCCGGTGGCCCACCGTTGTCAAGGCAATAACCGCAATCGCGCCGACCCTCCCGATTGAAAATTCGCTCTTGAACATCGTCCGCGACTCGCCTAACTTCACTGTGCCCGAGTGATCGGGTATCAGCCGGTAGGGCCACTTCGGTGGTAGCCCCGGCACCACTTGGAAGCAATCTCTTGCTTCCGGCGCCGACGGGGACGTCAAACTCCCCGCTTGCGAGCCCCCCGACGGCGCAGGACTTTTCGTCAGCCGTCAAGCCCGAACAGGCGGTTCGCCGCCTGTTCGGGCTTTCTTTTGGGCGGGTCTTCCCTTCTTATATGAGGGCATGTGCGAGGCACCGTTACGGGCGGCTGCGGCGCGGATGAATTCGCGGCGAGAATAGCGGTTTTTCCGCTTCCCTCGACCATCGCCTTGCGAGGCGGCTTTCCCAGACCTCGATCCAGAAGAACACCCGCAGTGACCCAAGCCACCCTCAAACCCAACGACACCCGCGCGCTCGACACCCTCACTGGGGGCGCATTTTCGGCGCCGACTTCCGGTGAGCGCGCGGCGCGCGTGCGCGAATGGCTCGCGGCCAACCCTGGCGTGGAGCAGATGCAGGAGGTGTTCCGCGAATTAAGCGGGCGCGACAAGGGCGCCGCGAAGCTCCTTCGCGAGCGTCTCGACGAAATCAAACGCAGCCGCGGACAGGAAGCCATCGCGGCCGAGTGGGCCGAAAAGGCGAATGGATTGCTCGCGGCGGGCAAGCTGAATATCGCCGACGCCATGGCCTGGCAGAGAGATGCCGCCAAGGCCGGCGCCCCGCTAAGCCGGGAACCGCTGGCGTCGCTGAAGGTGCAACTGGCGGAGCGGGTGAGGGGTATCGAGGACCTGCAGCACAGGGTCCAGGTGCAACGCGAGGCAGCGGTGTTGCTGGCTCAGCGCTTCGACGTGCTTTCCACCAAGTCCTGGCGTGACGCGCAAGCGGCTGCCGAGTCGCTGGCTGCCGATGTGTCGGATTGGCAAGCCCAGGCCCAGGCGCTTTTGGGCGACCCGAACTGGTCCAGTGTCGACACCAAGTTTCCGCCCTTGCTTGAATCTTCGCGCGCACAGCTGCAAGTGGTCGGAGATGCATTCCAGGGCGCCCTGGCCCATGCGGTTTCTGCGGCGCAGGATCCGGCAGCACCGTTGCCACCGGTCCCCGTTTGGGCCGACGAGCTGCGCGCTGCGCGGGGTGTGTCCGTCGAAGCGCCGACGCGGCCGGCCCGGCCCAAGGTGGACCCGGAGGTGCGTGCTAACGCCAACCAGGTGGTGCGTGATGCGCTGACCAAGCTGGAGCAGGAAATCGCGCAGGGCCACGGCAAGGCGAGCGCGGGCGCCGCTGCAACTTTGCGCAACGCGCTAAAAGAACACGGCAAGCTGGTTGACGACAAGCTGGAGAACCAGGCCCACGCCGCGCTGGCGGCGGCAGGCGAGCTCGAAGGCTGGCAGCGCTGGCGTGCCGATCAACTGCGCCAGGAGCTCGTGGCGAAAGCCGAAGCGCTGTTCGAGACCGTGGCTCCCGCGGTACCTCCGCCCGTCGAAGGTGAGCCACCAGTCGCCGCCGAAGCGCCTGTGCGCAAGCCCCGTTACGGCGGGCGCAAGATGCAGGAAAACCTGCGCGCTTTGCGTGAGCAATGGAAGCAGACCGACCAGGGCGGCGTGCCGAACCACGCGCTGTGGAAACGCTTCGACGATGCCTGCAACGAGGCCTACAAGGTCGTGGAAGCCTGGCTCGACAAGATCAAGGCCGAAGCTGCTGAACACAAAGGGCAGCGGCTGGCCCTCGTCGAGGAGGTCAAGTCCTGGGCCGCCGCGAACCGCACGGCCAAAGACGACGATTGGAAAGGATTCAGCCGAATCCTCCATCAATTCGAGGGGCGCTGGCGTGACGCCGGCCACCTGAGCGAGAAGGCTTTCGCCGAACTGCAGCCTCTGTGGAAAGAGGCGATTCAGGATGCCTGGGCGCCGCTCGAAGCGATGCAAAAGCAAAGCCTGGAACGTCGCCACGCCATGATCGACGAGGCCAAGGCGCTGGGCGAGGCCGCGCAGCTGCGCGTGGATGCGGTGAAAGCTCTGCAGCAGCGCTGGCAGGGCGAGGCCCAGGCCATTCCGCTGGACCGCAAGCACGAACAGAAATTGTGGGACGCTTTCCGCAAGCCGATCGACGAAGCTTTCAATCGCAAGGGCGACGAGCGGGACAAGGCGTCGGCGGCGCTGAGCGAACGCGATCGCCTGGTGCTCGACGCCTCCAAGGCGCTCGAGTCCACGAACGCGACCGGCGACGCGCAAAAGATCAAAGGCGCCATGAGCGCGCTGGAGGCGGCCCTGCGCGGCCAAGCCCAAGCCGCAGCAGCTGTCGCCGCCGCCGGGCCTGCACTCGTCGCGCCCGCTGCCGAAGCTGCAACCGGCGAGTCGTCAGAAGTGCAGGCCGAGGCTGCGATCGAAGCCGATGCGCCGCCAGTAGCGGAAGCCGGTGAGACGTTGGCCGCGGAAGCAGCGCCTGCGCCGGCCGCAGCGCCCAAGCCTGCGCCCAAGCCCGTTGTCGCGATGCGTGGTGACGATCGACCCGGCATGAAGAAGGCCGAGCCCATGCCGGCCGGCCGCGGCGGGAAGTTCGGTGATCGCAAAGGAGCGCCTGGCAAATTTGGTGAGCGGCGTGACGATCGCGGCGAGGGACGTTTTGGTGGCGGACGCTTCGGCGACCGTGCCGCTGACGAAGACCGCGGCCCGCGATTGGGCGACGCGGCCTTCCGCGCACAGCGCGAAGCGCTGGAGCATGCGCAAATGACGCTCAAGAAGCTCGCGGCGCAAGCCCACGGCGAGGCCCTGACGCAACTGATGACTGCGTGGGAGCAGCGGTTGCCTGACCAGGTGCCCAGCCAGCAAGAGCTAGGAAAAGGTGTCGCCCCGTTGGTGCGCAGCGCCTGGGTCAAGGCCTTGAGCAATGCGCCGTCGAGCGATGCAAGCGAAGCGTTGCTGCGCCTGGAGATTGCTGCCGAAACGCCAACCCCCGCCGATCACCTGAACGCCAGGCGAGCGTTGCAGCTCAAACTGCTCACTCGCCGCAACGACCCGCCGCCCGCGCAGACCTGGGGCGAGGATACGGCGCAGATGTTGGCCTCGGCGTTCGATGCGCAGGCCGCTCGCCGGCTGCAGGCCGCGCTCAAGACGCTGTTGCGGCGCTAGCGAAGAAGCTGTCGAACAGCCGTAGCAATGCGGGGAACTCTCCAGTGAAACGGTCGCGGTTCACGAAGTACGCCTCGCAGGCGACGGCGAAGAACTCATCGATCGACGTGGCGCCGTACGGATCGAGCCACGTGGGCTCGGCGCCGAAGCGCTCGGCCATGATGGTCTTCTCGCGGAAGGCTTCGTATTCGGCGCGCATGATCGAGAGCCAGCTCTCGCGCTGCTCGCGTGTGGGTAGCGGCGGACAGCCATCGGGCGCGCCATCGCGCATGTCGATTTTGTGGATGAATTCATGGATCACCACGTTGTAGCCCTGTTCGGCCGTGGCACCGGATTCATTCACGTCGGCCCAGCTCAGCATCACCGGACCGCCGTCCATGGCTTCGCCCGAAAGGACCTCGTCATAGTGGTGCACGATCCCATGGTCGTCGGTCACCGTGCGCTTCGCCACCACCTCGTCGGGGTGCACGACGATCCCCAGGAAGTCGTCGTACCAGCCCAAGCCCAGGTGCAAAACCGGCAGCACGGCTTGCGCGGCGATCGCGAGAGCAACGGCGTCGGTGATGACGAAGCCGTTGGCGCCATGGAACTCCTTGCTCGCAAGAAAGCGGGCCGCCAGTTCGCGCAGTCGTGGCGCTTGCGCGCCGGCGCGTTCGTGCAAAAAGGGATAGCGCGCGAGCACGTCTTGCCATAGCGCTTCGGGGATAACGGGTGGGGCGCGGCGTTGGCGCAGCCAGTCCAGCATCGACGTGGCGTCGTCAGTTGACGGCAAGGCGCTGAACGCCTGCCACCGTCAAGCGCAGCACTTCGGCACGCGAGGGTTGTGCGCGTGCGTCCCAGTCGCTTAGAACGATGCGCTCGCGGCCGTGGCCGAGGTCATGGTTGGCGGGCCGATGGGTATGACCATGAATCATGACTTCGGCATCGGCTTCAGCGAGCCAGGCCAGGACGCCAGCGGCGTCCACATCCGCGTACTCGACCCCCAAACCCGCGCGCTTGCGCGCCTCGCTCTGCTCGCGAAGATCGCGCCCGATGGCTTGGCGCTGCGCCAGCGGCTTGGCGAGAAAATCCCGCTGCCACTCGGTCGAGCGCACCTGCTCTCGAAACTGCATGTAGCTCTTGTCGGCGAGGCAGAGCGCGTCGCCATGGGTCAGCACATATCGCCGATGCGCGAAACCGAAAATGGTGGGATCCTGCAACAGTGTCGCGCCGCACTCGCGCAAAAATGCGTCGCCCACCAGGAAGTCCCGATTGCCGTGCATGAAGAAGACGGAGGCGTGCCGTGCAGTCGCCTGCAATGTCGCGGCGCAGTCTGCAGCAAAGCCCGGCTCGTCTGCGATGTCGTCGCCCACCCACACCTCGAACAGGTCGCCAAGAATGATAACGGCGTCGGCCGGAGTGGCCGCCATGTAGCGGCGCCAAGCGTCAAAAGTCTCTGGCTCGGCGGCTTGCAGGTGCAGGTCGGATATCAAGTCGACCGTATGCCATGCGGGCGGCGCCTGCAATTCTGCAAATCGCGGCGGTGCGGCTGTCGCTGACACAAGCGGGGCTCCGCGTGATTTGAAGTTAGACCGCAACGGCCTTTTCAAGCACGACGTCTTGGACCGGCACATCGCCATGTCCACCCTTGTTGCCGGTCTTGACACCCGCAACGCGGTCCACAATGTCGGCGCCGGCCACCACCTTGCCGAACACAGCATAGCCCCAGCCCTGCATGCTGGGCGCGGTGTGGTTTAGGAAGTCGTTGTTTGCCACGTTGATGAAGAACTGCGCGCTGGCGGAATGCGGCGCTTGCGTACGCGCCATGGCCACGGTGTAGTGGTTGTTCTTCAGGCCGTTGTTGGCCTCGTTCTCGATCATCGCGTCGGTGGGCTTTTGCTTCATCCCCGGCTCGAAGCCGCCGCCTTGAACCATGAAGCCCGGGATCACGCGATGGAAAACGGTGTTGTCGTAGTGGCCTTTGCTCACGTAACCGAGAAAATTCGCGACGGTCTTTGGCGCTTTATCCTGGTCCAGCTCGATGGTGACGACGCCGTAGCCGGCGATGTGGAGTTCTACTTTGGGATTGCTCATGGTGTTCCTTGTAAGGGTGCGCTACTTGATGAGTGCGACTGACTTGATGACGATGGGGGTTTGCGGCACGTCGGTGGGGAAAGGGCCGCCCGCACCGGTGGGCGCGGCCTTGATCTTGTTGACGACGTCCATGCCACTCACCACTTTGCCGAAGACGGTGTAGCCGTAAAGCTGCGGGGCGTTGACGAGCTGGCTGCGTTGGACGTTCTCGTAGACACGGCCCTGATGCTCGAAGCGCGCGACCGGATCACCCGGCGGGATCACGACTGGATCGAGGCGGCTGTTGTCCGCAACGTTGATGAAGAACTGCGCGCTTGCTGAATTCGGGTCGCTGGTGCGGGCCATCGCCACCGTACCCATCACATTCCTTGGCCCGCCCTTGGCGAGTGCCTCACGGCCTTCGTGCGGCACCGGCGGGCGCGTTGGCTTCTCCGCGTACTGGGCATCGAATCCGCCGCCCTGAATCATGAAGCTTGCGATCACGCGGTGGAAGATCGTGCCGTCGTAGTGCTTGTCGGCGACGTACTTAAGAAAGTTTTCGACGGTCTTGGGGGCCTTGTCGGGATAAACCTCAATCACGATATCGCCGGCGGTGGTGCTGAAGCGAACCTTGGGGGCTTTCTCTTCCGCGAAAGCAACGGTAATTGCAAATGCCAAAGCGACGAACGCGGTGGCGCGGCGGGTAATGGTCGTCATGAAAGGGAACGCTCCTGTGGAAGGGATGGCTGATGGCCTACTTGCGAACGGGCAACACGATCAACTGGCGGATCAGCGCAAGCTTGGGCGGCACCGTAGGATTGGTTGCCTCGAGCTGTAGGGCTTTGGCATACGACTGCGTCGCGAGCCGCGCATAGACGTCACCCAGGTTCTCGTGCGCCGTCGCATAGCTGGGGTTGGCGCGCACCGCGCTTTCGAGGGCAACGCGCGCCTTGTCAAACTGGCTTTGGCCTGCGTACAGCACAGCCAGGTTGTTGTAGGGCTCAGGCAGCTCCGGATACTCCTCGGTCAGCTGGGTGTAGGTCGCGATGGCGTCCTGCGTGCGCCCCGCTTGGGTTTGAACCGTGCCTTTGAGGAAGCGCATTTGCGGGTCACGCGGCTTGCCTGCGAGATACTGGTCAGCCTTCGCAAGCGCCTCAGGCAGCTTGCCGGATTTCATCAGCTGATTGACCTCGGCGTAGTCATCGGCCCAAGCCCATGCGGGCGCGCACAGGACGGCCGCCAGGGCCAGCAGGCGCATGAGGCGAGGAGGGACAGTGCCGAGGTGGGTCATGGAATGTCTGTGAAATCCTGTGTCTGACAGGCCGCACAGGGGGCTATATACTGCGTTGGATTGTAGCTGCGGCTCTGCGTACCACACGATTCCGCGCCGCACGACTACGACCATTCCGACCGGCCGACAGAGCACCCATGAGCCTTCGCATCTACAACACGCTGACGCGTGCATTGGAAGACTTTTCACCGATCGAGCCGGGGCACGTGCGCATGTACCTGTGCGGCCTCACCGTTTACGACCTATGCCACATGGGCCACGCGCGCTGCAACATTGCGTGGGACGTGGTGCAGCGCTGGCTGAAGGCGAGCGGCTTTCGCGTCACGTTTGTGCGCAACATCACCGACATCGAGGACAAGATCATCCGGCGTGCCGTCGAGAACGGCGAGACCGTGCGCGGCTTGACCGATCGCATGATCGCACTGATGTACGAGGACTTCGATGCCCTTGGCATAGAGCGACCCACGCATGATCCACGCGCGACTGACTTCATCCCGCAGATGCTGGACATCGTGAAGCTGCTGGAGGGTCGCCAGCTCGCCTACCGTGCCGAAGGCGGCGACGTCAACTTCGCGGTTCGTAAAATGCCCGGCTACGGCAAGCTCTCGGGGAAAAGCCTGGACGAACTGCATGCCGGCGAACGCGTCGCCGTGTTGGAAGACAAGCAGGACCCGCTCGACTTCGTGCTCTGGAAAAAGGCCAAGCCTACTGAGCCGCCGGACGCACAATGGCCGAGCGAGTACGGCACCGGTCGTCCCGGCTGGCATATCGAATGCTCCGCGATGGCCCGTGCGGTCCTGGGTCAGCCGTTCGACATTCATGCGGGGGGGATGGATCTTCAGTTTCCGCATCACGAGAACGAAATCGCGCAGAGCGAAGGCGCTTACGGCGAGCCGTTGGCCCGGTACTGGATGCACAACGGCTTTCTCAACACCGACAACGAAAAGATGTCGAAGTCGCTGGGCAACTTCTTCACCATCCGCGACGTGCTTAAGAAAGTGGATGCCGAAACGGTGCGATTTTTCATGCTGCGCGCCCACTACCGCAGCCCGATCAACTACAGCGACGTGCACCTGGCCGACGCCCGCGGGGCGCTCAAGCGCCTCTATACGGCACTGGATCTGGTCCCGCCGCAAGCGCAAGCCGGCGTCGATTGGTCGCAGCCGTTCGCCGCCCGATTCAAGGCGGCGATGGACAGCGACTTCGCGACGCCGGAAGCGATTGCTGTGCTCTTCGATCTAGCCGCCGAAATCAATCGAACGCGATCCGCGGAGCTCTCCAGCGTGATGCAGGCGCTCGGCGCGACGCTCGGCATCCTGCAGGGCGACCCGAAGTCGTTTCTGCGCGCCGGCGCGGTGCTCGACGAAGGCGAGATCGAAGGCCTGATTGAATTGCGCGCCGCCGCCAAATCCGCGAAGAACTTCGCCGAAGCCGACCGCATCCGCAACGAGTTGCATGAGCGCGGCGTCGTGTTGAAAGATTCGCCGAGCGGCACCACCTGGGAAGCCGCCGCATGAGTGCTGTCCCAACGCAGGTCGTACTGGCCACGCCGCCCTATTGGGACGAGGCCTGTCGTCATCTGTCGCGCAAGGACCGCGTGATGAAGCGGCTGATCCCGCAGTTTGGCGACGCCTGCCTGCAGTCACGCGGCGATGCGTTCACCACGCTCGCGCGCAGCATTGTGGGCCAGCAGATTTCCGTGAAAGCCGCGCAAACCGTGTGGGACCGCTTTGCCAAGCTGCCGCGCAAGATGATCGCGGGCAACGTGCTCAAGCTCAAGGTC